>JAUIHJ010000820.1 GCA_030432015.1 bacterium | reverse complement strand
GGGCTTTGTCCATTGGAGGCCGACGAGCAATGTCGGTAAGAATCGGCTGACGCCGAGCGTCCCGGCGCCGATCTTGGTGACGCCGTAAATGCACATGATCGATGGCCACTCCTGAACATAGCTCTGCAGGAGTGAATACATGCTCGGCCAGGAAACGATGTTGATCGCAATCAGGACCGTGGCGGCCAGGAATAGCAGGTACGAGCGATTTTCGACTTGCTCCTTCTGGTCCTGTGATGGCATCCGACACGCCAACCGCCAGGATGAGAACGCGACCCCCACGACCATCAAGCTCAGCAGGAACCGCAATCCACAGAAGAACAGGCTGAGGACGGTGTAACCGTTAAGGATCATGGTGGATCGCACGCGACCGCACTCACTGCGGCGCATTCTCCTCGATGATCGTGTGCAGCGTGTTAATCGCCGGTGGATCGATGGTCTGCGTCACGCCGCTCGGCCACACCACGTCGATGCTGTCAATGGTCTCATGTTTGCCCAGGCCAAAGTGAATTGTCTTTGAAGAGCAGGACAAATAACCGCCGGCCGAGTGGATCTGGCGGACCCTGGTTTCGTCCCCCAGCCGAATCCGTACCAGGGCGCCGATCGCATCGCGATTGCTGCGTGTGCCCTGTAGCCGGAAGGCAATGTAGTTGTTGCCTTGCTGTTGGTTCCTGTAGTAGTAGGGGCCCGCATTGAAATTGTTGACGACAATCTCCAGGCGTCCGTCGCCATCGAAATCGGCCGTCGCGGCGCAACGTGAACTACGGCTGGACTTGGTCTCCTTGATCTGCTCGGGGAGATAGTTGCCACCCACGGGAGGTTCAATCCCCAAGGAGAAGGACCGATCTTCGAACAGCCCCTTCCCGGTGTTCATCAGCAGGTAATTGTGCCAATAGTAAAACGGGTAGCCCATACCGGAAGTGACATAGGCGTCAACCCAGCCGTCGTTATCAAAATCTCCTGTGGCCAAGCCCCATGGCCAGAACGTTTCCGTGTTGGTCTCGCTGGACACCTCCTTGAACTGCCCATTTCCCAGGCATTGGTAGAACGCGTTACCGAACAAGACTTCTTCGTGCCGGTAGTCCAGCGTATCCTCAAGATCCTTCTCGTAGGCGGCAAGTTGATCGGAGGCCGAGGTGTTGGGTCCGTAGGAATACTCGAACTTGATTTTTTCGGATTGCGTCGCGACTTCAAAATAGGTGTTGTCGTAGTCGAGCCCCATCCACATGTCGGAGTGCATGTCAACGATATAAATATCCAGCTTGCCGTCATTGTCGAAATCAAAGACCTTGACGCCAGTGCCACCCCAGGGCGTCTTGCCCAAGACCTCCAGCGTCACGTCTCGAAACGTGCCGTCGTGTTGATTTCGATAGAGTTGGGCTCGGCCGAACATGCAGGCCACCAGCACGTCGGACCAACCATCCTCGTCATAATCGAAAACCGCCATGTCGCCGCACCAACCGCGTCCGGCGAGTTTTGCCGACTCCGTCACGTCGACGAACGTGCCGTTGCCTTCGTTGTGATAGAGTCGATTCGATTCCTTCGGGGAGGTGATGATCCCGCTCTTGCCCGGGAAATAACCCGCCTGTTCGTCAAATGTGTTGTTGGTCCATTCGGCTGTCTGGGCCACGTAAAGGTCCAGCCAGCCGTCACGGTCGTAGTCGAAGAAGACTGAGGATTGCGAATGCCCAACCATTTCAAGCCCAGCGGCCCGGGTCACGTCTTCGAAACGCCGATTGTCCTCGTTGCGAAACAACACGTTACCGCCCCGCGTGCTGGTGACGTACAGATCCTGATCGCCATCGTTATCGTAGTCGGCAAACGTCCCACCGACGCAAATTCGATCATCCAGTGCCATGTCCATTTCCGCGGTGACATCGACGAACGTGCCGTCCCCCTTGTTCCGAAACAGGGCGTTCGGGCCAAGTTGATTGAGGAAGTAGATGTCGTCGTGACCGTCGCCGTTATAGTCGCCAACGGCGACGCCGCAGCCGTGGTCGTAAAGATTGATTTTGAACGTCGCGCCTTGCTCGTCGGGCAAGAACTTCATTTTGAAATCGAGCCCAGCCTCCGCCGCAACATCGCGAAACAATTTGCCTGTTGGACTGGCGACTGTTGGTGCGGTCGTCGGCGGGTCGACCGGGGCGGCACCGTTGCCAAACCACCAGAAGGCGGCCGCGGTACCGAGCAAGCAAGTGGCCACGGCGGCGCTGATTTGACGGGGATGACTCATACTCGCCGTTCTTCCGTTGCCGTAGCGTAGGTCAGCGAATCACAGGAATCCGAGGATATCAAGACCCGAGGGCTCGATGCCAATGCCTGCGTTGCCCGTTGGGGCTGTTTCCTGTCGCTTGCGTTGTAAGATGGAGGGCGAGGCGAAGCGAGTTTGCGGTGCCTCGCCGCCCCGACGTCCGTCTCCATTATACCGCCAATCAATGAACGTGAAACCGACAAGAATCTGGAAGCGATGGGCTCTCGTGGTGGGGCTCTTGGTGGGGCTGGGGATCTTGGTCGCGAACCGGCCATGGTGGGCATGGTACCCGCACCGCCAGGCGGACGCGCGACTGGCCGCGCATCGCCTGGGTGATGCCAGCTGGTGGATCGAAATTGCAGAACGCGTCGGCGGTAAGAATTCAGAGACGACGCTCTATCGCGCAAAATTAGCCCGCAAGGCAGGTGACACCGGGCAGGCTGCGGAGTACTTGCATCAGGCTGAAATGCAGGGACTGGCAGCCGACCGCGTGGTACGGGAACAGATTCTGATCGGCGCGCAGTCCGGCGACGTTCTGGATGCCCCGCGGCTGCTACCCATCTTGCTGCAAGGGTCACCCCGCGATGCGCCCGATGTCTGCGAGGCGTTCGCAATCGGTTTCTACACGTCCCACACGGCGATGGAAACGGCGATCCAAGTCTTGAATGCCTGGGTGGTGGACTACCCGGACGACCCGCGGCCCCACGTGCTGCTCGCCCAATTGAGTCTGGAAGTCCTCGATATGGATAACGCGATGCTGGAATTGCGTCGCGCGCTGGACGTCGACCCGGGTCACGGCCCGGCGGCGATGGAGCTCGGTAAGCTGAAGTTCAAGCAACAA
>JAUIHJ010000819.1 GCA_030432015.1 bacterium | reverse complement strand
GGCTTGGGGGGGCCGCCACGTTGCCGCTGGCAGGCTCGCCGCTGCTGGCCTGCTCGACCGACTCGGGTTCGGAGCTTGGTGTCAGTGCCGTTGGTGGCTCGAACGGTTGCGTAACCGGAGTCGCGAGTTCCTCGCCGGGCGAGTCGCTGACGTTGAAGGCAGCGGCGCGACGATCCTCGGCATTCAAGGACTGAGGCGATGCGTTGCCGGCTACTGCCGACGTTTCGGCAGGAAAAGGTGTCGCGGTTGGAGCAGGCATCGAGAACGCCGGCGATGCGGTCGAGCCATGGCCTGGCTCGCCAGCGATGGCATTTTCGCGCAGGACCTCGGCGACCGCCTGCTTGAGGTCAAGCTGTTGTGGGGCGTTGGGCGGCAAGTCGGCCTGCGCACCCTCGTAGACAGATGAGTAGGGTGCCGAGCGGGCGAGATCGGGTGACATGCCGTCAAGGAGTTGTCCGACGGGGTGCTCCTGCGGAGACTGCGGTGGGCCGCCATCACTTAAGGAAGCGGCCCGTTGAACATTGGGCCGTTGATGGTCCACAACCCCAGACGCCGCAGGTGGATTGCCACGGTTTGACGGCATGACAGTAAGTTGCACGTCTGAATCCGGGTTGCGACGCCCTAACCAAGACTTCCCTGCACAGCCGCAGCAGGCTGTGACTAACAGAACGATGGCGAGAGATTTTTGAGTCACGATAGTCGTTCCCGTCGAGGGCATTTTCGAGCCAAAGAGGCGGCGGATAATAGGAGAACTGGCTCATTCGCTCAAGGGCGATGGCGGGCCGCGAACCGGCCAATTGGGTCGGCGGGCGAAGTTGCCGCGACACGCTGTCAAATTCGCGGGTTGGCTCCGTCGCTGGTCAGTCCATCCTGGTCGCCGAGGTAAGCTCGAAGCGCAATCGAGACGACGAGTTACGTCGAATTCACTCGCCTACATGCCGTGCTTGCGTCGCGACGAATCGCGATTGACCCGGGACGCTCCTTGGGAAGTTGCGCATTTTGGAGCAGGCGTCGTTTCTTACCCGACGCGTGAGTCTTTAAGTTGCGCGATTCACGTTGTCCGCGTACGCTGGCGGCTGGAGACCCGGGAGAAAATCGTAACCTGACGCGTCGGGTTGCAAGGGACGTAAGTCCTGTCGAAAAGCGCAACTTCAAGACGCGTTAGCGCGGCAAGTTACGCGCCTCAACGCGCCTCAACGCGCATCCTCAGTGCGACGCGTGACGGCGAGCTTCACCGCTTGCGATCCGTTTTTGCCATTCGCAGGATCAGCTGCTCAAGCACAAAGCGAGCGCGATGTGGGTTGGAATGGCTACCCTTGAGTGCCAGATCCGCGTCCAGCAACCAACGGTAGAGCTGTCCGGCGCGGTGGCGACCCAGCTGAATGAGTTGGGATTCGGCTTTCTGAAGACCGGTCCGATTCCAATGTTGGATTCCCGCTTGGACCAGCGCATCCTTCAGCGGAATCTTCCGCCGATTCCGCTCGGCATTTTGAAAAATACGCGTTGCCGTGGCCAGCCGCCGGAGGGACCAGGCGATTTGGCCAAACAGAGCGACCGGATGTTCGCCACTATGCAGCAGACGCTCCAACTGGCGCAACGCTTCCCCGGCGTCTCCCTCGGCAGCCGCATCGACGAGATCCCAGGTTGTCTTCGCACGCCAACCGCCCACGACATCGGTCACCATCTCCGCCGTGATCTTGCCGCCGGATCCAGCGAACAGCGCAAGCTTTGCCAGGTCCTGATCCAACAACCCGAACTCTGGTCCCACGACTTCCAGCAGCATGGCCGCAGCGTGGCTCTCGAGTTTCGCGTCGTGCTGCGTCTTCGTCCAATTCTGCAGCCACTTGCAGAGTTTGGGTTCATCTAACACCTTGCTCTTGCCGGCGGCTCGCTGGGGAGCGCGGCATTCCACTTGCAGCCCCGACGCATGGACCGCCTTATACAGTCGCGTGTTCGCTGCCCAGGTGGTGACTTCGAGCACCAACACGCCGGTCGACTTGGGCTTGGCGACATACGTCTCGAGGTGTCCACGTTGCTTCGTCACGAAGGGATCGCCGGCTTCGACGATTGCCAGTCGAGGCCGGTTGCCGCCGAACAATGACATCGTCGATAGTTCGTCAGAAATATCCCGCCACTGAGCATCACCCCCGAATGTGGCAAAAGGTGCCTCGTCGGCGTCGCCGAGGAGCCGCTTGACGATCGCTTTCACGGCCAGGCGTTTCAAGAACGGCTCGTCGCCAAAAAGAACGGTTACCGGGGCCGGCTGCAGATCGGCTTGCGCGAGAAAGTCAAAGACATGCAGTGTGTTGGACATCGATCGCGGCCAGGGAAGAGGGGCGGTGCCGGTTGGCTGGTTGGCGGGAAAGTCGACGCCGAATGACCGAGCTTGAGACTATCAATTACGCGGGATAGCAGCAAGCGGGCGGGCGAGCCCACCGACGGCGATCACGCTCACGCAATCACCTGACCACGTATGGATTGCGCGTCGCCTGGGGGGACGAATCCAATTCGGGAGTGTAGGACCGAGGTGCCGACGTGACGGGCCGGATGCCGCGAATTCGAGCCTTGGGCGTGAAACCAGAGAGATTAATCGGGTCCGGAAGCCGATACTCGCCTTGATTTCCGGCTCGGTCGCGGGCTTCGATCCGCAGGAAAAGTTGCTCGGGAGCGCGCGGATCGATTGGCCAATAGTGCTGGCCCGAATTCGGTACGCCGGCGGCAATCGTGGTCCAGGGACCGTCAGGATGATCGCTGAACAGAATGGTAATGGGGCTCTCGCCAAACGCCGCGTCGGCGGCTGTCCAACGAATGTCAAGTTGGCCCGTATGTTCGCCTTCACCGTATGTTGCGGTCGTAATACGCACCGTCGGCGATGTGGTGTCGACGCCCACCCACAGTTCCGCGTCGTCCCCATTGCGGGGCGCGTCACCTGCCAGGCCGTTGTTGCCGACAATCACGATGCGAAAGCCGTAGACGCCCTCGGCATCGATCTCCACATCCAGGGGGCTTTGGCGATCGTCGTCGTCATGCCAGTGCGACCAGGTTTGACCCTGGTCCCTGGTGCCCCAGAGCTCGACGCTGCGCACGCCGTTGGCGGCGGC
>JAUIHJ010000067.1 GCA_030432015.1 bacterium | reverse complement strand
CCGCACCATCCGTGTTCCTGTGCACATGATCGACACAATGAGCAAGGTGCGGACCGTGACGCGCGAATTGGTACAAGAGTTGGGACGCGAGCCAACCCCCGAAGAGACCGCAGCCAAGGCGGGTCTTTCGCTCGACGACACGCGATGCATCATGAAGATGTCGCGTCAACCATTATCGCTCGATCAACCGGTAGGCGACCACGACGATAGCTACTTCGGTGAATTCCTCCAGGACTACCGTGAAGAAGATCCACTCTACGACACCAATCAAGAGTCGCTCAAGAATCGCATTGAGATGGCCATGGAGGATCTAAACTATCGCGAACGCGAGATCATTCGCTTGCGATATGGTTTGGCCGATGGCTATTCGTACACGCTGGAAGAGGTCGGTAAGATCTTCTCGGTAACCCGAGAGCGAGTTCGACAAATCGAATCGAAGGCCGTGCGCAAACTCCAACAACCCTATCGCTGCCGGTCACTGGCCAGCTTTCTGGATGGGGTGGAGATGCCGGTCGAAGGAGCGACGGAGACCGCCTGACTCGGCACCGACGATCATTGCGACCCAATCATGTTGTTGCCACAACATCGACCCGACATGTCAGTGCAGAGGCTGGGACCCCTCTTCGCGGGCGTGTCGGGTTTTCTTTTGCGCCCCCAGTCAACTCACCCTGCGGTTAAGACCAATCGAATTCTGCGTTTCACCGCAGGAGGCGATCGACCTCACTTGGCGTCGCGCAACAGGCCCTGATAGACTTCCAGGGCCGCGCGATACTCGGACAGCGCGGCGGCGTCGAGCACACCTTCGTGGCGCGCAAGTTCCTCTTTCACGCGCGCGACCAGGTATTCCACCTCGACGCGGCGCGGTTGTAGTGGTTTCCCGGCGATATCAATATGCGTCGGCGACGAATGGGCAAATCGCTCGCGACGATCCCTGGCGGTCTCAAAGCATCGAACCGCCAACCAGGTCGAACCGGAGACCGGGATCGTCACGTCGAGTTCTGTTTCGTACGCCGTCGTAGAATTTGTCGTATTTTGCGGCACAATGGTCTTGACCACTTCGCCCGCCGAAACCACTTCGATCCTGGCGAGTGGCCGGGCGCTGCGGATCCAGCCCGTTACTTGATAGTCAGCCGCCCCTGTTGCCGTGATCGTACTGCCCGCTGGATTGCCGGCAACCTTGACGTCCAGCATGGGACCGGTCGTGACGAATGAGCGCCCCTGGTCGAGACCGTCGATCCACTTCGCGTACGAAAATCCGTCGGGAAGATGGACATAGACACGTCCAAAGCCCAGCGGTACCGGGTGCACGCCCGATGCCGTACCGGCCGTTGGTCGCATGCGAAAACCGCAATTCAAGAGCGCGTAGTAATTCTGCATCGTATAGTCGATCCAACCACGTTCGGTCATGCCGCGATCGTCTAGCTCGACCTGCATATACGCGGGAGGCGGGGTACCAAAGTCGCGAAAGTAGAACGGGGCACGCCACACGTGGTTGTTGGTGAGTTCGTAAAGATCGACCTTCATGACCGGCACCAGCATCATCGACCATGGCCAATTGTGCTTGTCCAATTCCAGCAGACCGCCCTGCTGATGCGTCTGTCTGGCAATCTCGCCCACCGGAGGCACACCCTGGTTGAAGACCGTCTTGTGGTTGAGGGCGAAAATGGCGCCCAAGGTATGCCCCTTTCCCCCGACGCTGAAAATCTCGTACTCCGTATTCATCGGATAGATCACATGTGTGGCATCCACCCGGATCAACTCGGGCTTGATCGCCGGCGAATTCTTGTCGCCTTGCGAGGGAGGGGTGCCGGCGCGGGTCACCCAATAGGTCAGCGGTAAGGCGACGTTCAAGTGCTCCGCTTGCATAATGTTGGGCAGGTCGTCAACCTGGCGATGCACGTGCGTCTCGCCCGAATACCAGCCGAGCGCATTCATATCGATCCACCGTCGGAGTCGGATGGACGTTGCGACCGGTTGATCACCAACTTCGACGGGAACCTGCGCCGTCTGGTATTCCTTGCCGCACTCGGCAATCAACGTGTAGCGACCGGCGGGCAGTTGGGCGATAAACGGATCTGCGGAGAGCGTCGTATGCGTCTCGACGCTCGCCGCGCTCCGCCGGACATGATAGGTAACGGCGGATCCGCCCTCGTCGGCGGAACGCGCGAAAAACCAGGGCCATGTTCCGGCCGTCGCAGGATCGGGCATTGCCGGACGCGGATCTTCGGACTTGATGTACAGCCGAGCGGCGATCCGCTGACCGGAAGTGGCGTCGACAATCTCGCCACGTAATTCGGTCGCAGAAACCTCGTTGGGTGTCGGCAGCCAATCGACCAATGGCCCATCGGCGGCGTGCCAACAGGGCTCGCCGGCGATGAGCACCAGAAACAGTAGTCCGCGGGCCGAAGCGTCGAATCTCATCATGATGACCGTGCCAAGTTCAGCGCTGTAAGGATTGCCGAGGTGGCCTGCGACTTATTCAAGACGTAGAAGTGGACGCCTGGTACACCATGGTCGACCAGATCTTGCACCTGCCGCGTGGCAAACTCGACGCCCACACGATACTGCGAGTCGGGATCTTCGTCTCGGCCGAGGGCGGCGACGAATTCCGCTGGTAGCTGCGCGCCGCACATGGCCGTGATTCGCTGGATCTGGGCGAGATTCGTCACGGGTAAGATTCCAGGGACAAGGGGTACGGAAATCCCGGCTTGTTGAGCTCGATCACGAAAGCGAAAAAAGTCATCGTTGTTGTAAAACAACTGTGTAATGACGATGTCCGCGCCCGCGTCGACCTTTCGCTTGAGATTCTCGAGGTCCGCCTCGGGGCTCACCGCTTCCTGATGCGTTTCCGGGTACCCGGCGACGGCGATCCCAAAGTTGGGAAACTCGCCGCGAATCAAATCGACGAGTTGATTTGCGTATTGGAGGCCGCCCGCGACCGACTGGAATTCAGTTTCCCCTTGAGGTGGATCGCCGCGAAGCGCAACGATGTAGTCGATACCGCGACGCCCCGCTTCCGCAAGGTAGGCCCTCAGCTGATCGACACTCGCATTAACACACGTCAGGTGCGATGCCACGGGAATGTTGAATTGACGCTTGACTCGATCGACAATCTCGAGCGTCTTGTCGCGGGTGGAACCACCGGCGCCGTAGGTGCAGGTGATGAAGTCGGGTTGAAATTGCGTTAACTGGTCGACGTGGTGTATCAGGGCTTGTTCGCCAGCTTCCGTCTTGGGTGGAAACAGTTCGAACGAAAGGCCACATCTCCCCGATCGATAATAAGCAGCAAGGGTCATGAGTAGAATTCAAATTGGGTGGTACGTGAAGAAAGCAGTTCCGGCACCCAATCATAAGGCGTTGTCGAACGATCGAGAATCCCTTGCACGACGCCCGGTGACGATTCCCGCGATTTCACAGCATCATCTGATCGTCCGGAGATTGTCGCTCGTAGCGCGTCAATTCGAACATATCGCGGATCAACTGGCTATCGCAGGGACGCTGTTCGACATTTCGTCGCAAGAACATCCGACGCTGGGTCGAAATCATCACCTCGGCCGGCAATTCGCTGACCTGCCCGAACAGCTTGGCATAATTCACAAAACTGGGCACGTTGGTGGTCACAAACCCATATAACATGCTGCATACGCCGATCAGCTTGCCGGTGAAAATCCCCGTGTTAATGGCGGTCTTGGCATAGTCACCCATGATACAACCGACAAATTGCATCCCGGTTTCGGTCTTCTGATCGCCATACTGCATGTTGACGTTGCCGTAGGTATTCTTCAGGTCGCTGTTGCAGGTCCCCGCCCCCAGGTTGATCCAACTGCCGACGTAGCTGTGACCCAAGAAACCGTGATGCTGTTTGTTCGAATATGGCTCGATGACGGTTGCTTCGACCTCGCCGCCGATCTTGGTCGTGTGGCCCACCGAAACATGGTCCTTGATGACGGCGTGTTCATTGACGCGTGCATTCGCACCCACTGACAACGGACCGCGCAACAGGCTAAACGGACCCACGGTGGCGCCAGGCTCCAGCACGATGGGGCCCTCGTCCGATTCGGTCACCACGTGTGGCGACAGGCGTACGCCGGCGGCGGCAAAAACGCCGTCGGCGATTTCGCGGTAGTCTCCGACCTTCAAGCGATGCTCGAGGTTGGAAACCAACGTTTCGAGGTTGAAGCGAATAACATCGTGCGGGTAGGTCAGCAGCGGCAGATCGAGTTCCCGTTGGGGAACCATCGCCAGCGTCTCCTGAAAGGCTGTCAGGTCGTCGCGACTGGCCAGCGGCGCGATGCCACAACCGGCCGGAAGCCACGCGGCCGCCAACTGGTCGTTGTGGCGGACCACCGACGCGTGCTCCTGCGAGACCAAAGACTTCAATTGGGTGACCATCGCGTACGACGGAACCAGGCGCGAATTCACGACCAGGCAATCCGCTTCCGAACTGCCAACTGCTCGCTGGTTAAGATGTGGATAATCGACCGCTTCAATGGCTTGCAAGTGCGGCCGGATAAGTGCCCGAATCGACGGGCTCATCAGGGTCAGCCAATCCATCAAGCGATACGCGCCGCAGGTGATCGCGTAGGTCGGCCGAGCCAACGAAATCGGGTGCAGCCGTGCAACCAGATCATCTTCAAAGACAACGATGTCCATTCTCGCCACGCCCGCAAGGACGTCTCAGTCAGTTGAAGCCCCTCGGGGCAGAGTATCCGAGTTGACGAAAATGCCGTCAACCTCGATCGTGGCACGAGACGGGCTCATGTCGGCTGGCCAATATGACCGGCATCGGCCACCTGCTGCAAGACCAGCGCCGTGCGGGCCGCGACCAGAACGTCACGAGACGAGAGATGCAGCGTGCCCGGCGCACCGCTGATTTCCTGCAGGAAGGAATCGAGGTAGGCACCCGGGAGGCCGGATGGCAACGGAACCGTCCGAGGTTCTGACTCGCCATTCTTGTACACGGTGATACCGGTGGAATTGGCAGCCGCTTCGAGCACCCCCTGGCTGCCCCAGAATGCAAACCGCCAATACGGCGGCATCGTGTACGCAAACGAATCCGGCGTCAGGTAGGAGACATCGCAGACGACACCAGCACCGTTATCCAAACGCAACATGGCTTGCCCGCATTGCTGAAACTCCGGATGCTCCTTCACCGTGGCATTCCAACCGCGAGCCGCGACAACATGGTCAATGCGATGGCCCGTCGCCCACGGGATAAAATCAATCGCGTGAACCGCAATATCATTGAGCACTCCGCCATGCATTCCAGGTTCGAAGTACCACATCGGTCGCTTACCATACAGCAGCGGGTGCTGCCCTTCAAAACTAACGGCGTGAACTTCACCTATTTCGCCTGCCTGCAGTTGCTCTCGTAAGCCCAGGTAAACTGGAAGGTCGCGCATGTCAAGCATACAGCCGATCACCCGCTGCCGTCGTGCCGCGATCGCCTCAAGCCGATCCAGCTCGGCTAACGTGATGCAGAGCGGTTTGTCGCTGACCACATGTTTGCCCGCTTCCAGGGCCATGGCAAGCAGTTCTGCTCGCCGGCCATAGCAATCGCCAACAGCCACAACATCACACTCGACGTCGCTCAGCATCGTCGCGTAACTTGTGTGGGTCACATCGACCTGGCCCGTCGACGTCAATTCCGCCGCTGTCGTCGCATCCTCTTCGCAGCAGCCCACCACATCGATGTCTGCATGTGCCTGGCAACGGTGGAACATGTCAAAGATATGGGGATGGCGAAATCCGACAAAGGCGAATCGTACACTCATGGTTCAAATGTTCTCTGGGGTAGGCGTCGAAAGACTGAGGGCTAGTTCGATTAGCTGCGTTCTAAAGCCTCATGGCGCACAACCATTGCCGTCGACACATGGGACGTCGTGGGTCGTCGTGGGTCATTTCACTTGAATGCATCCCCACGCGAACCAAAATTCTGCACTGATTTTACACTGATGGTTTCTCACCTAAAACCATCCATAACGGCAGGTGGGCAACCCCGGCACTCGGGTGTTGGACCATGTGAGTACGAATTCGGTCGACTTGCAATTGTTCGCTTGCAGTCAAGTCGAGTTCGGCGAGAAAATCCAGTCGGTCCGGCGGCGCGTCCTCGTAACGATCCGGGAAACGCGCTTCGACGCGAAAGCCAACGTGGTCGAAAAACCCCGGCAGCTTGCGACCGACGCACGGATCGGCGCCGACCCGCTGCAGCGCGGCCGTCCAGATCGACCTGGTGGCAATCTCGGCGGGGTGCTCCATCAGACCTCCGTAGTCCGGTTCGATCACTGCCAAGACTCCACCCGGCGCGAGCACGCGCATGGCTTCGGCCACTGCCCGTTGCGCATCCAACCACAGGAATGTAAATTGCGCAAAGATCAGATCGACGGAATCATCGGCCAACGGCAATTGTTCCGCTCGTCCAACGACCCACGTCACGTTGGTGTGCAAATCCACGTGATGTGGGCGAGAGCGACGATCGATCGCTAAGACCGGACGTCCCGACCGCTGGCATAACTCGCTGGCGACGATTCCCCATCCTGCGCCAAGTTCGACGATCTTCTGGCGTCGTTCAATTCCCCCGCGGCGGAGCAGACGCGATCGACCTCCACGCAGCCAGGCGGCCTGCGCGCGGCACAGCGCCAAGCTCGGCAGGTCGACGGCGGATCGTCGGTGATCGCTCAGCGGCCGCCCCCCGCGCAAGCACACGCACAGGCGCAGCCTGCACAGGCGCAGCCTCCACCACCGCCGCCGCCACCACCGCTGCTCTTGGATGCCTCGGCCAGCGCCTCAAAGACATCGGCTGTGACGCGATCCACTCCGCTCAGGTCGACGATGCCCTGCGGCGTCTCAATCCCCAACGATCCCGGCTGGATGGCAGCGACCAATCCATTGGAGGTATTCTCCGCCCAGCCAGCGAACGAGGCGGCAACCTCACTGAAACCGGTCTTGGACGTTGCGGGAATCGCCGGTGCGGATGAGCTCGCGGCGCCATGGTGTCCCTGCGTCGCACGGTGGCTCCTGGCCCAATGCGGGAAATAGTGATAACCATGGCTGCCCCAGTGATCAAACCGATCGCCCCAAGTGGGGTCCAACATCATCCAATCAAAGTTTCGATTGACCGCGTCGGTTCGCTGGTCGATTTCACCAATCGCCTCGGCCTCCCGCCAAGCTCGATCGACAATCCGCCGATAGTATTCCTGCGAGTCAGACAGGTCGAAGCCCTTCATACGGTTGGCGGTTGCGAGCACGAGGCTCTTGAGCGCACCCTGCATGTTGATCTGCTGGACCGGAATTTCTGTTTTTCCGATCAACAGGTCCAAGAAGGGGTGCTCGTAGTTATGGAGTACGACCCCCGCCTCGGACGCCCGCCGCTTGCGAATCTTGCTTGGTGCGCGGTAGGGTTCAGCGACGTCGACGGTCAGAGGCTCGCTGGAAGTCACCGTCAACAAACCTTTCTTGAGCAGGCCGAAGATCACTAACGCCACGACCTTGCCCAACGGCAACTCCAGCAGCACGGCGGCCTGCGGCGCGGTGAGGCCGCGTTTGATTCCGCCGCCCTCGACGGTCGCCATGGCCGGCAAGTAGCTGGTTTGACGGCGCGACAAGGTTCGCTCGTTCCACACACAGAGCCCAATCATCGGCAGCCAGGCAAGCAAATGCAGGCCTGGGCTGTGATACATCATGAAGACGAGCCCTCCCAGAATCAGCAATCCCAAGGCCCAGCCCGTGCCGTGAGAAAACCGAAAGAAGGTCACCAGGAATAGGACACCCAATAATGCGCCGGAAACGATCTGCAATTCCCGGTGTTCGGAAAACCACTTGACCAATAGGGCCCAGGACGACATCGTGACCACGCGATCAACGGCCGCTTTGGGAAACGAGACACCCACCTTCGGGTTGGCGCTGCTTAGCGCATGGTGCGCCCAATCCCAGACGGCGACCACGTGCTTGGCATCGCCTTCGCCGTACAGCGCTTTTTCATGATATCGCGTTTGCTCCTGGTGATACGTCACCTGTTCTGGCGTCACCGACGGTGGGAAGTGGACGGCGATTCTGAGATGCGTCGATCCGACTTGAAGCTGGGGGTCAAACCACGTCGGAATCATCTGCAGCGACGCCCGCGTTTTGTCGGTCGTGTCCTGATAAACCATGTCGGGCATGGTCGCTGTAAAACGAAACGTCCCCTTGCCTCCGCTGGGTATCTGATGCGAGCCCAGGTGCACTTCAACACCAATGTCAACATATTCTGATTTGCGGATCGTCGACAACCCAACACCATCAATGGACGCCGACATGTTGGAGACGGAATAGGCTCGATGCGGCAGGCCGATATCAACGATGTCGATCGCGTGCGCTCCGCCCTGATTCTGAAAGACGATCTTATATTCGAGGCGCGCCGACGCGTCCGGCTGAACGTAGACCTGAAGGTCCAACTCTAACACTCGAAACCGATAGTCTTGCGCCGCAACGGAGGTCGCTCCGGCCAGCCACACCATCGCCGCGCACGCCAACACGCCCGTGCCAATGAAATAACGTCGATGACCACTCCAACAGTTCATAACAGCTTTTCCTATGAAGTTCAGCGGATCAGTCGTGCGACCAACCGCCGGAATCCGCGGGGCAGTCGGCGGCGCAAATCGCCAAGCCGGGACAGTGCTCGCAACGCGTATTGGCTTCGACGCGACTTTGAAAATGGCGGAACACCGCACAGCCCCAGATGTCAGGCCAGGGGTTGGTCAGGAGATTTCCGGCGGGCGTCGCTGCCCCGCGTGGTGGTAGCACATCGCCATTGGCCAGGACTCGGATCGTGACATCTCCGCCGGCGCGCGGACCGCGTCGCGCCTGATCGTCCACGCATTCGTCGGATCTGACCGCGACTGGGGGTAGCCATGTCAGACGCAACGCGTTCTCGTCGGCCATCTCTTCAATCCGGGCGGCAATTGCCGGCAGCACGTCTCCATCGAGGGGTTGGCCCGGCGCGGTCGCTGGCGACGCGGCGGGACCTGTGTCCGTTGCTTCGGTCGCAGCCAACTTCGCCAACGCATAAACCTCCGCATGCGCGACGTTCCATTGGGCGATCCGTGAACGTTGCTCGTCCAAGGCCTCGATGCTGGCGGTCACCAGCGGAACTTCGATCACGGGCGTCATTTCGAATTCAAGCACACGCTGAATCAAGGCATCAAGCCGGCCCCAATCGTCAGCGCCAAACCAGCGTGCATGCAAGTCAGCCTCAACCGCCCACGGAAATAGGAGGTAGTCCGTTCCTACCGCGGCGAGACGCGCCGGACGATCAGCTTCACTAAACCAAGTCGCGGTCGCCCGCACGCCGGCAATCATGCCCAGGTCTTCGGCCCACTCGACGGCTTGCACGAGTTGGTCGTCAGGTAGTTCGGCCGCGGGTAAGAAGCGTGCATGGGGAATGCCGGCTTGCCATAATTTTTCTAAGATCGAGCGTAACTGCACGACATTTTCAACTTCGACATCCGCCTGAAACGGGGCAATCAACTCCGCGTCGCGCGGGTCGTCAGCCGGGTCCGAAAGATTGAAAACTGGGAATCGAGAACTTGGACTCCCCAACTCGGCAACGATTTCCGCGACCTCGGCAACAAGCTGCGAGGCACGTCGCTGGTCGGCACCGGCCGCCTGTAATTCGCTGGCAAGCACCTCTGCAGATTCGCCGTCCAACATACGCTTGATCACTGTTGTCCCTGCCCGTGACAACCGCACCGCTTCCGAAGCGCCAGCGATGAGGAGCGACTCCCCATTTCGCTCGACACGCAAATGAAACCGCATAAAACCATCATCGCGGGATCGCTGATAATGGTACATTCCCGCCTCGATGCCAGGCTGCCGGGCATCGGCTGCACGGCCCGGCGTGGGCACCATCCAGGATTTCATTTGCTGCTGCCACGACATGGAATTCGCCACTCCCTACGTCATTCTTTGAACAGACCAGTCCCGCGGCGCGATGCGGCGGGCAGTTCGAGGCGAACCAGGGTCGAATCGAGACGGCGGCCTGGCGTGTCACTCGCAGTTCCCCCCGTCGCACACCCCCCCGTCGCACAACCGCCGGAAGAACAACCGCCGGAAGAACAGCCGCCCGCAATCCGCACGCCCGCTTGTGCCTCGCGCTCGATCCGGCAACCACCGCCACAAAGTGGCAAATCGGGGCACTCCCAACACATTTCTGGCAAGCCGTGTCCGGCCGGATCGAGTTCACGGTCTCGGAAACTGACAAACAGTTCGCTGTCCCAAACGGAATCCCATGAATCGCGGAGCAGATTCCCGGCCGCCACATAATACGACTGGCAGGGCAGGACATCGCCGTTGGGTTCGATGCACATCGAATATTCGCCGGCGTTACACCGTTTGGCTCCGATCTCCAATTCAACCGGCGACAGGCGGCAGTACATCGTCGGCGTGTACCACAAGAATCGCATCCCCAATTGGTTGGCCTTGTCACGGATCCTGATCAGCAACGGCGCCATGCGTTCTTCGCGAATCGCCTGCCCGGTTTCGAATCCGCCGCCCGAATAGATCATGCCGTTAACGGCAAACGTACGGATGCCCAGGTGGTAGAGAAAATCGATGGTCTGTTCGATCTCCGCCGCATTCATTTGCATGAGTGTGGTGTTGGTGATCGTATGTAGTCCGCTGGCCAGGGCCGTTTCGATGCCCCGGACGGTCTGTTCGAAACAATGCGCGTTCATCATTCGGTCGTGGACTTCGGGGCGGTGAGAGCCGAGCGTAACTTGGACGTGGTTCAAGCCGGCCGCCGCTAATTCCTCGGTGTAGGGTCGGTGCGCCATCCGTCGAGCGTTGGTGTTCAGCCCACAGATGGGCCCGCTTCGATCGGCATGCTGAATTATCTCCGGCAAGTCAGGATGCAGTGTCGCCTCTCCCCCAGTGAAGATCAGATGGGGCACCCCGATCGCAACCAGCTTGTCGATCACCTGCTTCCACTGCTCGACTGACATCAAACCCAACTGCAACCGTTCCGTTTCGTTGTAGCAGTGAGGGCAGTCATTATTGCAGTCGTAGGTCATTGCCAGATCGGCTTTGTACGGCGCCAACACGGGCGTCTCGAACAGTGCTTTTTGGCGCGCATCCGGCAATCCGATCGACGGCGTGTTCCCCGCCACGTCAATCAGCGAGCAGGTCGGGCAACCGGATTGCGGATCCGTAAAGCGGGCGACCATGGTGTAAACCGACTCGAGATCCTGCCGCCATACGTGGCGCTGCCTAAAACCGTGCCGCGCAATCAGCCTGGCCTCCGCCGAGTGCCGCTCGACGCCATCCAACGCCCATTTGGCAATTTCCGCCGCGGTCGAATTTAAGTGAATGATGTCCGAAACGTCGACAAACAGCACACCGCTAAGATTTTGATCGACCCGCAGATGGACACGAACTTGACCGCCTGGCGGTTCAAATCGATACGTGTAAAGACCGGGTTGAGGTCGCGGCGCAGGGCGGAACCGCTGGCCGAGCACCTGCACATCACGTCGCACGGCTTCCAACAGAGCTACCATTTCGGCGCCTCTTCGAGTTGATATTCGGCGGAACAAAACTCGCACGTCACGAACACGGCCCCGGCCTTGACGGAGATCGATTTCTCGCCCAACGATCCGCCACATTGCTTGCACGTGAGATCTTGCAGCGACACGTCTCCCGACAGATCCAGCCTGGTGTGATGGACGTGCGTCTGATGCGTTGGCTTCAGGCGGACAAGTGCCGCCAACGCCACGGCCGCTCCCAGGCAGATGATTCCGATCGCGATACGGACGAGGGCGTTCCCTTGGCCGGCGGCGACCACGAACAGCAGGCCCAGGCAAGCCAAGCCAGCGGCCAACAGGTAGACGACAATCTTCACACGACGGCTCCCGACCAGATCAATTTCGAGGAGGCCCCTCTGAGAAATGCGAACACCGAGCCGGCTCGTTAGGCGAACGCCTGCCGCAACTTTTCGACGAACGCAGGGCAAACTTCCCGTGGATCTCCCGCTTCCTCGTATTCCAGCACGACATATCCCCGGTAGCCGACGTCGCGGAGAATCTTGGCGATCCGCGCGAAATCCGCCGGTCGTTTGACCTTATCGGGACCACTGATCACGACTTTCACCTGCACGTTGACAGCATGCTCGGCAACCTTCGCCAGATCACCGTAAATATCCTCGGTGTGAAAGTTTCCCGTATCCAGATTCACTCCGAACCAGGGGCTCTGCACATCCTCAACCAGGGCCAAGAGGCCAGCGGCGGTACTGGTCGGCCCACCGTGATTTTCGAGAGCCAGGTGCACTCCATGCTGGCCGGCGTAATCACAACACTCTTCGAGTCCTGAAACCATCAGCTTGTGGGCGGTCTCCGGGGCGACGTTCGGTTTAACATGGCCGGCGAAAACTCGAATGACCGGCGCGCCGAGAATCTCCGCGTACTCAATCCACTGCTTGAGCGCGCTGATCTGCTGGTCCCGCGCTGCCCCGGGAGGATGGCCGAAATCGTTCCCGACGGCGGTGCCCGATACGTCGAGACCCAATCGAAAGCACTGTCGTTTGAGCGTCCGCAGATACGCGGGCGTCACCGGATTGGGAAAGTAGTACGAAGTCAGCTCGGTACCCTCCAACTGCATCCTGGCACAGTCGTCGATGAAATCGGAGAGTTGCAACTTCGCGTCGCTGGAGTCCTTTGCATCCTTCTTTTTCAAGAGGCTCCGATAGCTGTAAGCCGCCAGGCTGAACTTGAATTTGGATGAATCAATGCTCGCCGTCGATTCCTGCGCGGCGGTCATACGGGTCGCCGCCAGTGGCAGCGCCGCACCCGCACAGCACGTGGCAACGTTCTGTAAGAAATTACGGCGATGATGTTGCTCGGTCATGGTGGGATCGGTCACTCTGCAGTTGAGAATCAGGTGAGAATCGGCGGCACCGGTGCCGCCATATTCTCATGGACGCGCTGCGCGATTGCAAGCGCGCAGCGTGATCCTGCGGGGCCGAGTTCCATCATTGCGAGCACGAACGAAAAGAAAGGCTCGACTTTTCGGCGACGCGCAACCTAGCGCTGCAGCGGACTGGTCGCCTGCGCTTGGCGGACGCCGGAATCAACTGCCTGGGCCGCGGCCACGGCTTCGTCCGCTTCGCGCCATTTGGCCAGCATGTCGTCCGGGTCCTCAAAATTCAAATAGACCATGGGCTGTCCCTGTCCGAGTTGAGCGCCCATCCCTGCGACCCGCCAGCCGATCTCGTGACGACGAAGGGCCCAGACGATGTCGTACTGAATCACTTCGCCATTTTCCTCTTCCGTCCAGGTTGTGTTGACATGCGCACCGTTCTTACCGGGCCCCAGGTATTCCGGAGTCCCGATCGTAAACTTTGCGTCCGGAGCACCCAGTTGCTGGACCGTCAGATCCCGCCGACGCGTCTCTTCGCGGGCCTGGCGGGTCAACAGCGATTCGGCGACGCCGCTATCGCCACTGCGGAGCGCACCCAGGAACGCCGCGACGATCTGGTCCGGCGGGGTCGCAGCGGTTAGACCAACGGGAAGTTGCTGTTCCGACTGGCCCTGTCTCGGAACGGCTCCGAAGCCAGGTTCGATCGCCGCGCCCGCCGCCAGCTTGGGGCTGGTCGATTCTGCGGGCGAGTCGGCAACTTGCGAGCCGCACCCGGCCAGGCCAATGGTCGCCAAGGCAACGGTCAAGACGCAGAGTGATCTCATCATCAGTCGACTTCCATGTCTCAGAATGAATCGGTAGCGTCTCGCGACGCGTGGCACGCAGAGTTTGCCAATATCAATGGCGCGGGTCAAGACGAATGCCGTCACGTCCATACGACGACAAGGCCAATCGCGCCAGCGCAGCTAGCATGCCGCGACCTGTCGCTGCGGCAGCGAGGGCCGGCGAATCCAACGCCCCGTAGGGCAATCTATTCTTCCGCTTCGGCGGGCTTCTTTTCCGGCGCACCGATCGACTTGCGAAAGTCGGTCGCGGCGGCTGATACGGTCGCTTGCAGACCGACCAGCTTGACGAAATAGGTTCCCTTGGCGGTCCCGATCATGGCAATCATCATCCGAGATCCCGGCACGGCGACGGTCTTGCGAAGCACGGGTGGGCCGATTGATTTCTTGTAGGTCCCACTCAGATCGACCAATACATATTCCCCCAACGCAATCTTCCCCTGCTCTTTCGAAAAGACACGCTTCTCTGGCAGGAACTGGCCTTTCCAACGATCAATCTGCTGCTCGACGGTGGCACCGCCGCCGAAGTTAAAGACGGACAACTCCGCCGGTTCCTGATCGCCTCCCACTGCCGGAATCTCGAACTGAGCGAGCCGCAGATTGTTCGATGGCGGTTGCGATTTCCAGGCGGCCGGTACGACCAACGTGATGTCGCGCACCTTGACTTGCTTCGTCCCAGCATCCTGGGCGGGCTCGTCGCCATGCAGGCAATCGCCGATCGTAATCGTAGACAACAAGGCACCAACCAGCGTGACGGTCCAAACGGGGGAGACTTTTTTCACAGGTTGCAACTTCCTATTTTGGAATGACAAACAGTAAGACGACGAAGAGTGCGACGATCATCAAACCCAGAATTACGATCGCGGCAATCGACTTCCGGCTTCCCGCTGACCGCTGACGCACTGCACGGCCGTTTGATTCAGCCGTTTTTTTTTGAATCGCGTTGAGACCAGCCAGGGAGGAAGCATCGGTCGTGGTTCGGACTTGCAGTTCGGCAGCAGCCGCGGGCTGCTCGGTCGTCGGCATCAACGCAGGAAAGACAGGACCGGCGATTTGCCACTCCGCCCACCCTTCACACCAGACCATCGAATCCGCCGCCACGCGTCCTTCGTCCAACCAGCGGCGCATGACATCGCCCTTGGCCGGACCGAACTCGCCGCCCGATGCAGGTCGAACATACCACACCGCATCGGGCGCCGCATCGATCGGATCCGGAATCACCGCGGCAGCGGGTTGCGCTGCCAGCGCCTGTCCATCATCCACGCGCGCTGCGGCTTCGGCGGTCGCCATCCCGGTCGGCGATGCGATTACGGGCTGACCCGTTCCATCGTCATCTGAGGCAACACCCTGCGGGACCTCGTGATGCGGTTCGTCCTTTGCCTCGGATCCGGGGCGAATCTTGGGGGCTCCCTCGGGAATCGTACTCTCCAATGGGACGTCCCAGCGGGCATCACAGTGCGGGCAGATCCCACGCTTTCCGGCCAAGAACGACTTCACGTTCATTCGGCGATCGCACTCGGGACAATAGAACCTGATGCCCATGCTAAAGAACTAGCTCGATTTCGTAAGACCGCGGGGCCATTCCCGTCGAAGGCAGTTAACCAAAGTCCATTATACATCGGGAGTTACCGATGTGAAGTTTGATGATTCGTGACGTTCTTGCCAGAAGTACCCCCGCCTCGGTATCTTCACGGATTGATGATTCATTTTCCCGCAAAAAAGGCGAATTCCGTGTCTGATGCTGAACCCGAGTGTGAAGGTCCGATTGAAATTGCTTTGATGGGCGATTTGACGGACAACGTCGCGGACATTGCCGAGAAGCTCTTAGGAGTCCCCCAGGGTGGTGAGTGCACGCTCTACTTCGATTCCCCCGGCGGCAGCCCGTACGCTGCAATCTCGTTAATGAACCTGGTGATCCTGCGCGAGTTGCAGGCCACGGCGATCGTGACCGGCGAATGCTCGTCGGCCGCGTTGTGGCCGCTAGCCGCCTGTGACCAACGACTGGTAACTCCGTTTAGCGTTTTGCTGTTTCACCCCATGCGTTGGCAGAGCGAAGAAAACGTGCAGCTGGCCGAAGCAGCTGAATGGGCTCGCCATTTTGCGCATCTCGAGTCCCAAATGGACCAACTGCTGGCCGACCTGTTCGAGATGCCTCTGGAAAAGCTGGTCACATGGATGCAACCGGGACGTTATGTGACCGGAACCGAGTTGGTGGAAGCCGGACTGGCAGAGTTGGTCGACCCGCTGGCGGTCGTGGCCCAGCGGAAGCAGCCGAAGCGCTAGCGTGTCGTTTTCACCTGGGACGTAGGTTTGTTTCGCCCGAGGTAACCTGAGGCGTCAGTTTTTGAAGTTGCCCTGATGCGACAGGCCTGGGCTTGTTGTAACCCGACGCGTCAGTTTTGGTGTTACGCCAACGAGCCGCGCTGCGGCGGCAGAAGTTGGTCGGCGCAACGATTCCCGTCGCCGCTGCGTGGCAATTGGGCGGCCAGACAACAAACGCCTCGGCGTTGCGCCCCACGTTCTTGCGCCGCACGTTCTTGCGCCCCACGTTCTTGCGTCCCACGTCCTTGCACGTCGGCCTACAAGCTGCATTACCTGCGGCAAACCAAAAAAAACCCCGGACAACTGTCCGGGGTTCTGGGTCGAATGCGGGAATCCGAATTCGCGTTTCAAGGTCTGGCTGCACGCACCACATGGCGAGTGAAGCACACTAGTCGAGGAATCCAACCAGTTCCTGGCTGCGGCTGGGCTGCTGAAGCTTTCGCACCGCCTTGGCTTCAATTTGCCGGATTCGCTCGCGTGTAACTTTGAAAATATGGCCGACTTCTTCCAGCGTATAGCTGTATCCGTCGCCCAAACCGTAACGCAACTTGATAATCTCTCGCTCCCGATAGCTGAGCGTTTTCAGCACGCGATTGATGCGTGACCGCAGCATTTCCTGCGACGCGCCGGTCGCGGGACTTTCGGCGGCACCATCGGGGAGCAAGTCGCCAAACTGGCTGTCCTCGCTATTGCCGACCGGCCGATCAAGACTGATCGGATAGCGGCTCATGGCGAGCACACGACGTGCTTCGTCCACTGTGGTTCGGGCCTTGCGAGCCGTCTCCTCAATGGTCGGCTCACGCCCCAAATCCTGCAGCAGCTGTCGCGAGACGTTCCGCACACGCGACATGGTTTCCACCATGTGCACGGGAATACGAATCGTGCGGCTCTGGTCCGCCACAGCCCGAGTAATCGCCTGCCGAATCCACCAAGTCGCATAGGTCGAGAACTTGAAGCCACGACGATATTCGTACTTGTCGACCGCTCGCATCAACCCCGTGTTCCCTTCCTGGATCAGGTCCAGAAAGCTAAGGCCG
>JAUIHJ010000066.1 GCA_030432015.1 bacterium | reverse complement strand
ATGACCGGGTTGCTGCCATAGACCAGGACGATATTGTCGCCGTCGTGGACCTGGTAATCGGCAAAGTCGCTGTCGAGTCGTTCGCCATTGACGTACGCCTCCAGCGTGTTGGTATCGTCCACGACGTTGTCAAAGAGCTGCGTGTCCGTGAGGATCGCGTTGGGATTGTTGCCCGCGTCCCCCGCATTGGTCCGCCAGATATCAAAGAAGTCGCCCAGGTGAATAAACTCTGATGGCTGACTGCCGTTCGGCTGCAAATGAAGTCGATTCGGATCACCGTCTTCGGTATGAACGAAACCGGTGAATTGAGCTCCGTTGACACCCACGCTTCCCGGAAGCGCGACCAGCTCGGAATCGACATAGATCGCCAGATCCGCGTGAAGATGAAAATCCGCCGCCGGATCGTAGGCCGGGTCCGCGTCGTGCGGGCCGTTGCCGCCATGCAGCATCAAGCGAGATTCGAGTGATTCGAATCGCCGGAACATCGGCTGCTGCCGTGCAGAAGTCCGCTTCTTGCTCAACTGCCACAAGTTGCGAAGTGATTTCCGGCTAAAACGACGTGGGGCGTTCTTCATCTTGCTCTCTGTTCCTTCCGAAGTGCCTCAAAGGATTGCCAAGTTTTAGAATCGGCAGATTGGCCGTGATTGTCAGCAAATCCGGAGCCGATTTCCCTGTTTACCCATGTCTCAAGGTCTTTCAGGGCTCACCACTCTCACTATCTTTCTGACCGGCACGATCGGAATATTCCGGATGATTGATTTGACCGGAACGTTGCGGCCGTGGTCGATTGGGAATTCGCTCCACAGCCGCAACACGGTGACGCCGGGCGACACCTGAACCAGCGGGTGTTGACTCTGGCTTGAATCCGATCAAAAGGCTGTTACGATTTGATATCAAAGGACTTGCGGCCATTCAAACGACAGCCGAGCGAGAATCACCCGCTTAAGGGCAACTCCAACTTTTTCGTCGATTTCAGATTATTTGACGCAATTCGCTGGACTTATGTTCCCGGCAAAATCCCCGGCTGACTGAACGGCCGGTCGGCGCCTCGCACGGCGACGGGAGAGTCCAATCTCCGTCGCACACCGGTGTCGCTTCGCCATGGGTGTCGCAGTGGCGCGGCACCGAGAGGAGAATACGTGATGACTCCACAAGAATTGAACAAGCTGACGAAAATCGCCACATGGCTACGACAGGCGTCGTCGGCCGTCGCCTTTACGGGTGCGGGGATCAGCACCGAAAGTGGGATTCCCGATTTCCGTTCTCCGGGCGGAATCTGGGCCACCTCGCAGCCGGTTTACTTCGATGATTTCGTTGCCAATGCGGACGCTCGCCGCGAATACTGGCGTCAGAAGTCGATCGCTCATCGCGACTTTTCACACGCCGAGCCAAACGTCGGACATCGCACGCTGGCCAAATGGGAACAAGCGGGTTGGTTGCGGACGATCGTTACACAGAATATCGACGGGCTGCACCAACTGGCTGGAAATTCCTCGGTTTGGGAGTTGCATGGCACCGCGCGCGCCGTCGCCTGCTTGACCTGCCACCAGCGTTTTTCGGATGTCGAGCATTGGGTTACCGAATTCCTGGCGACGGACAGCCCGCCCGCATGCCCCGCGTGCGGCGGGAACCTGAAACACGCAACCGTTTCCTTTGGCCAATCGCTGCCGACCGACGTCCTGGAAGCAGCAATCGAGGCGAGCCAGCAGTGCGATCTCTTCGTGGCGATGGGTTCGTCCCTGGCGGTGCAACCGGCCGCAAGCCTTCCAGTGCTCGCCAAGCAGCAGGGTGCGCGCCTGGTCATCATCAATCGCGATCCAACCCCGCTGGACGAATTGGCCGATGCGGTCATTCACGCGTCCATCGGCGAAACGCTTGAGGCCATCGACCAGCGAGCTTCCAAGGGCATCAAATCCGACCGCGACGAATGCTAAATGGCCGAGCGCGATCTAGCAGCGCGCACCCCGTCAGCGGGACGGCACGTTTTTCGCCGACAGGCCGTTTTCCTGCGGTTGGACCCAATGGACGGCGAAAAACGAGCCGGTCCTGGATTGTCGCCGAATTGCACTCGGTCATCTAATAACGCGAATCGGCCACACCGCCGCGGCACGCTGCATGCGGTTTCCGGGGAGTGGCCGTCCGTCGCACGGCAGACGGTAGTTGATCCAGCACCCTTACACTGTCATGATTGCCAAGTGTGCCCAGCGTCGCGTCGCATGCATCGCAAGTGGCTTCCGCAGGCTTTATTCACGGAGAGATCATTTCACCATGAGCAATCGAGTTATCGCGTGTGCCTTTGTTGTGTTCCTGTTTGCCGGCTCGCTCGCTCGCGCTGCGGATCAGCCGAACGTTGTCTTGATTATTTCGGACGACCAGGCCTGGACGGATTACGGCTTCATGGGACACGACACGATCGCAACACCGCACCTCGATCGCTTGGCCCGGGAGTCGCTGACCTTCACGCGAGGCTACGTTCCCGACAGCCTCTGCCGTCCGTCACTGACAACGATCGTGACCGGGTTGTATCCCCATCAACACGGCATCGTTGGCAACGACCCGCCGCCTCCGGCCGATTTGGCAGGGGCGCCGAAATCCAAACAACGGTCCGACCCGCGATATCTGCAGCAGCGGATTGATTACATCAAACATATCGATCAGGTTCCCAAGTTGGCCGGTCTGTTGGGAACGCAAGGGTATCTCAGTCATCAGTCGGGCAAATGGTGGGAAGGGAACTATCGTCGCGGTGGCTTTACCCATGGCATGACACACGGTGAGCGCACTCGCGGTGGACGACACGGAGATCAAGGGTTGACGATCGGCCGACAAGGAATGCAGCCGGTCTTCGACTTCATTGATCTGAGCACCGAGCAGGGAAAGCCCTTCTTTGTCTATTACGCCCCCTTCTTACCGCACACACCACACAATCCACCGCAGCGTTTGTTAGACAAGTACAAGACCAAGACGCCGAATCTTCCGGTGGCAAAATACTATGCGATGTGTGAGTGGTTCGACGAAACCGTGGGCGAGTTGATCGACTACCTGGACGAGAAGCAGGTGGCAGACAATACCATCGTCATGTATGTCACGGACAACGGCTGGATCAATCGCACCGATGCCAGTGCCTACGCGCCGCGTTCCAAGCGTTCGCAATACGAAGGTGGTGTCCGCACGCCGATCATGGTCCGCTGGCCCGGTCATGTGCAACCCAGACTTGACGAAACGCACCTGGCCAGCTCCATCGACCTTGTCCCCACGGTTCTGGCCGCGGTCGGACTGAAGAAAACCGACGCCATGGACGGCATCGACCTGCTGGATTCCCAAGCGGTCAGCCAACGAAATGCGATTTTTGGCGAGATCCTGGAACACGACATTCAACACATGACCGACCCGGTCGCCAGCCTGCGATTTCGGTGGGTGATCGACGGAAAATGGAAATTGATCGTACCGCATGCAGGCCGCGAGCCCAACGCGGCGGTCGAGCTGTTCGACATCCTGGCGGATCCGCACGAAGCACACAACGTCGCCGCGAAACATGCGGACGTGGTGAGCAAATTGCACGCTCAGATCGATGCGTGGTGGGCCGTGGAAGGATAGATCGTACGCGGCCGCAGTGTGCAGCCGTATGACAAGAGGCCAGGAACATGGATACTTCGACCAGCTTCCTCCAATCGCTCCAACATGCTTCCGACGAGGTCGCCTGGACTCAACTCGTCGACCTTTATTCACCACTCATACAGCGGTGGCTGAAGCGGCATGGCGCGGCGACAAGCGACGTGGACGATGTTGTACAAGATGTGCTGGCGGTCGTCGTGCGTCGATTCCCGGAATTCAAGCGTGAGCCGAGAACCGGCGCCTTTCGGGGTTGGCTGCGAACCATCACCGCCAACTGCCTCCGCGATCATTGGAGAAAGAAGAACCGCCAGCCGGCCGCCATCGGCGGGACCGACTTCGGAGGCGTCGTCAATGAACTGGCCGACCCGGACAGCGGTCTGAGCAAAGAATGGGACCGCGAACACGACCAACACGTTACGCAGTACCTGCTCAAGCAGATCCGTGTCGATTTCTCGGACAAGACATGGCGCGCGTTCCAACGATTCGCCATCGATGGCTGCACCGCGGACCAAGTGGGGCGAGAATTAGAAATGACGACAAATGCCGTGTTTATTGCCAAATCCCGCGTCATGGCTGCCTTGCGTGAGCGAGGCCGAGGACTCATTGGATGAATTACTGAAAGGTTAGTCGATTTCTGGACATCTAGCTTTCATCGGCCGGCAACACCATTGGTGGGCGAACAGCGCGGGGCACCGGAAACCGGGTACCAAGCGGCCGAATTCAGGACCCAGCATGAGATCGTTGTCATGGGCGACGCAAAGGCCGTACATCCGAGTCAAGACGAACTGAGGGCATTCGTCGGCGGGAAGCTGAGCGTCGCGAACCAGGCGAAGATTGAATCGCACGTCGCCGACTGCGACACCTGCTGCGAAACCCTGCGGACGCTGCCTCACGAGACGCTCGTCGAGCGGATGCGGCCATCTGACACATCTGCCTGGCCGGAAGAGACCAATTCCGGCATCGCCTCCGACACCAACAACGAGCTGCCGTCGTCATCGGCGTCGACCACATCGCCGATTCTGCCGGCGGAGCTGGTCGACCATCCGCGCTATCGCATTGTCAGACAGCTCGGAGCCGGCGGCATGGGTGTCGTTTATGAAGCGGAGCATCGCCTCATGCAACGACCGGTCGCGTTGAAGGTGATCAATCGTCGGCTCGTCAATAACCGGGTGGCGGTCGAGCGATTCCATCTGGAAGTTCGGGCCGCTGCCAAGCTCGCACATCGCAATATTGTGACTGCGTACGACGCCGAGCAAGCCGGCGACTTGCACTTCCTGGTCATGGAATTTGTCGAAGGAATTAGTTTGGCGGATCTGGTGCGGCAGCGCGGGCCTCTGTCGGTACTGCACGCATGTAATTTTGCTCTACAAGCGGCTCAAGGTCTGCAACACGCCGCGCAACACAACATGGTGCACCGGGACATCAAGCCCCAGAACCTGATGCGAACCCCCAAGGGTACCATCAAGATTCTCGATTTTGGACTCGCTCGCCTGGCCAATGAAATCGAGGTCGCGCGTCTAACCCGCGCCGGCGTAGCACTCGGAACGGCGGACTATATCGCGCCGGAGCAGGTGGAAGACTCGCGGCACGTTGATATTCGAGCTGACCTCTACAGCCTGGGATGCACGCTGTACTTCCTGTTGGCAGGCCGCGTTCCGTACCCAAATGGGACTCTGGTCGACAAGGTGCTCGCCCATATGAACGAGCCACCACCGCCGTTGCTCGAGTCCCGGCCTGACCTCCCGGCCGAGGTCATCCACATCGTCGATCGGATGATGGCCAAGGATCGAACGAATCGATACCAAACCCCCGCAGAGGTCATTGATGCACTCCGGCCCTTTGGGAAAGCCAACCTCGCCAGTGACGACAAAGGCCCGGGCGCAGGCAAAGTCGGCGGAGTTGGCCAAGGGCGCAATGCCAACCTCGTAGTCGAGCCTGCCAACGCGAACATGGCCGCCCCCGGACCGCCAGGACAGACGGGCGACGGACCGCCCGCCGACCCGGGTCGTCCACCGCTGGTTGACCGTGCCGCCTCGCCTCCCCCGCCGCCGTTGCCCTTGCCGGATCTGTTCGACCTGCCCTTGGAAACTGGACCGGCGCGCCCTGCCGCCCGCTTGGCGTCTCCCCGGCCGCGCCGCCGCGCTAAGCCCGCGCTGTTGCGCTGGTTGCGCTCGCCACGGTCGCTGCCCGTCGCTCTGGCAATCGGAGTGCTGCTGGTCGCAATTGGTGTCCTGCTGCTGCCGGCCGTGCGCGATGCCCTCAGCCGGTTCGGTCCCGATATGGAGAACGAAACGATTGAGCATGACGGCAGCCCCCGCCCACTTGCCAGCGGCCTCCCGCCGGGCCCCGCAGCAACCCCGCGCGACAGTCAGTCGCCGGCCAACGCGAACACACGTTCCGGCCAATGGATTGATCTGCTGGCGCGGATCGATGCTGAGAACCATCCCGTGTCAGGCCGGTGGATTGTCAACGGCGAGGACCTCTCGGTCGACGCCAATGCCAACGCACGCCTGGCCCTGCCCTACGAAGCCCCAGACGAATACGACCTGGAGGTCTGCTTCACGCGGGAAACCGGCGAGCATTCGATTGCGGTCTTTTTTGTCGCGGGCAATGGGCAAGCCACATTCGAAATCGACGCCTGGGGCCAGCACCTGGCGGGTATCCAGAACATCGACGGACAGACCATTGAGCAGCGGGCGGCGGGTCAAACCGGTCCGGCGATACGCAACGGCGAATCCTATACAGCGTTGATCCAGGTACGCCGCGGCCACGTTTCGGCTTATCTCAACGGCCAGCAATTGGCGACCTACGACGGAGACGGATCGAACCTAAGTGTGCTCGACATGTGGCGGCTACCCAGCGGGGAGTCCCTGGGCGTAGGTGCCTATGACAGTGCGACGACGTTTCATCGAATTCGCGTCCGCCCGGTCGGTGCTGACGTTGATCGGTAATACCACCGGCCACCGGTTCGATTCTGTGCCACTGCACAGCGCGCCGGCTGGGAAAGCTTGCCTCGCGCGCAGCAAACAGCCCGCCGGTTGCGACGCCGGCGGGCTGATGGGTGACGTCAGCGCAGCATGGCGCTGGTCCTAACTATTGAATTTCGTAGCCGGCAAGATGCTCGTTCGTCTTGGCAAACTCCGCCAATTTCGAGCTGTAGTCGACCGTCGGATCGGTGACTTTGAAGCTACAGAGACGATCAGAAATATCCGTCTCGATGTCGGTAACGCCTTCAATCTTCGCCAAATCGCCTCGAACCGAGGCGGCGCAGCCACCTCAGACCATGTTCGGGACTTTCAGCGAGACCAGGGTAAATTCGGATGACGCGGCTTGGCTTGTGTTCGATGTCGGGCCCGTCGTCTCCGAAACGGTCGTGGGTGTGCAGCCAGCCAGGGTCAACGCAAACCCCGACGCCAGCAACACGGGAGCAATTCGCTTCATGTCTGTCCTCCTAGGAAAAAAGTACGTACCGCTCAATTGTAACAGTTCTCAACGGCGGGGCCGGAATCTCCTGCTACGCCACGTATTCTAGTCATGTGCCAACCCCAATTCGAGTGAAAAAAGCAGTTCGTGTCACTCGGCAAGGTGGGACGCGGCGGACGGTTCGACATGCTTGTATGGCCTTTCGCACCCAACCAACGGGCAGCTTACAAATACCTAAGTGTCGCCTAAACTACGGGTTCTTCGACACAACATCTCTCCCACACCGTCTCCGATCCCGCACGGAAAGTCGAATCAGGACCATGAACCCAAACGAGCCCTACGATGCCATCCTCATTGTGTCCTTTGGTGGCCCGGAACAGCCCGACGATGTCATGCCCTTCCTGGAAAACGTGCTCCGTGGCAAGAATGTACCGCAGGCCAGGATGCTGGAGGTTGCCGAACACTACAAGCAATTTGGTGGCGTCAGTCCGATCAACGAGCAATGCCGTTTGCTGATCTCGGCCCTGACCGCCGAACTCGGTGAGCACGGCCCGCACCTGCCGGTCTACTGGGGCAACCGCAATTGGCATCCCATGCTGGCCGATACGTTGGCCCAAATGCGAGACGACGGCGTGCGCCACGCCTTGGCATTCATGACGTCGGCGTTCAGTTCTTACTCCGGCTGCCGACAGTACCGCGAGGATGTTGCCCGGGCTCAGGCGGAGGTCGGTGATGGCGCCCCGGTCGTGGACAAGCTGCGGGTGTTCTTTAACCATCCCGGCTATATCGGCCCAATGCGAGCACGGGTGCAGTCTGCGCTCGAAGCAATCCCTGCCAGTCGGCGAACAACAACGCAGATCGTCTTTACCGCTCACAGCATCCCGGCCGGAATGGCCAACGGGTGCGCATATGAAGCCCAATTGCGTGAGTCCTGTCGCCTGGTTGCGGAAGCCTTTCCCGAATTACCGTGGAAGCTGGTCTTCCAAAGCCGCAGCGGTCCTCCGACGCAACCGTGGCTGGAACCCGATGTGAGCGATTACCTGCGGGAGTTGGCCGGCGGCCAGGACGTGACCGATGTGGTGGTTTCGCCCATTGGATTTATTTCCGATCACCTGGAAGTTCTTTACGATCTTGATACCGAAGCCGCCGCCGTGTGCCAGGAGGTGGGACTGAATATGATCCGGGCCGCGACCGTTGGAACGCATCCCGAATTTATCACCATGATTCGGCATCTGATCGAGGAACGCATTAAGGGCACCGAAAAACATTGCCTCGGCGGACTTGGCCCCAGCCACGATGTGTGCCCTGAGGACTGTTGCCCGTCAGGGCGGCCAGCCGCAACGCGCCCCGTATGAGTCGCTGACAAGGCTTCGCGAAACAGAAATTCTTCCATCACATCGAATTCACTCGCAACTGAGAACGGGATGATTGACCCGATGAAAACACGCCGTGACGTGTGGCTCAAATTCGGCGTGTTGCTGGCGGCGTTGTCGTCGCGCCTGATTCCAGAGGTTATGGTCGCCGTGTGTGCTGTCACGCTTTGTACCGGATCACTTGCCGCCGCCGATCGGCCGCTTGACATTGGGTCGGACCGCGAACTGTTCGTTGATCGGCACCTGATTGACCGTCTCGACGGCGTTGCACTTCGTCTGCATCACCCTGTGCGGGCGCCACGGCCACGGTCGCCATTACCCGAAAAGCACTACATCACGGTCATCAAGGACGAAGATCGACAGGGACCTCTGTATCGTGCCTATTGGCGCGGCACCGACCCTGATTTCGCCGGCCCCATTCATACCGGCCATGCGGGTGAAACCGTCGAATACGGGGAAAGCCGTGACGGTCACGAGTGGGTGTTTCCGCAACTGGGCCTAACGGAAATTGGCGGATCGCGCCAGAACAACGTCATCTTGGCAAACCAGCCGCCGCTGCTGACGAACTTCTCGCCCTTTCTCGACACGCGTCCGAATGTACCTCGCAGCCAACGTTACAAAGCACTATGTGGTTATCCCGGTCCGGGTGACAAACGAGGCACGTCGGAGCCGGGAATGGGACTGTTCGCATTTTTCTCCGCCGACGGAATTCGCTGGACCAAGGGGGACGAAGTGATTCCGTACCAGCCTGTATGGCGCCACGCGTTTGATTCGCAAAACGTATCCTTCTGGTCGGAAGCCGAACAGCAATATGTCTGCTACTTCCGGACGTGGACGGATCCCGAGCGGCTGCGCAGCGTCAGCCGAACCACTTCCGCGGACTTTAAATCCTGGAGCCGGCCCGTCGCCATGCGGCCGAATCTGCCTGGCGAGCATCTCTACACCAACCAAACGCATCCCTACTTTCGCGCGCCGCACATCTACATCGCCCTACCGACGCGGTACGTCCCGGGTCGCGGCGACGCCCCTGAATACGACCTCAAAGACGACAATGCGACCGACATCCTGCTGATGACGTCACGTGCGGGAAGCGATCGCTACGATCGCACGTTCACCGAAGCCTTCATGCGACCGGGCCTGCAGCCGTCTCGCTGGAAGAACCGGGCGAATTATGTCGCCTTGAACGTCGTCCCGACCTCGCCCACGGAGATGTCGATTTATCATCGCAGCGGTGATCGTTTCGTGCTCCGGACCGACGGATTCGTTTCCGTTCACGCCGGAGCCGAGCCTGGTGAATTGTGGACCCGGCCGATCCTGTTTTCCGGTGCGACAATGCATGTCAACGTCAGCACAAGCGCGGCTGGCAGCCTGCAGGTTGAGATACAATCGGCAGATGGTACGCCAATCCCGAACTTTACGCTTGACGATTGCGTGCCGACCTACGGAGATAAAATCGACTGCCCGATCACATGGCGCAATGACCCGACGCTCGCCCGTCTCGCCGGCCAGATTGTGCGTCTGAGGTTTGTGCTCCAGGAGTGCGATCTTTTCGCGATACAGTTTCAATAACTAAATGACCGAGTGCAATTCGGTGACAATCCGGGACCGGCTCGATTTTCGCCGCCCATTCGATTCAACTGCGGAAAAACCGCCTGTCGGCGAAAAAGGTGCCTGTCCCGCTGACGCGGTATGCGCCGCAGAATCGCGATCGGTCATTTAGCGGATGCGTGATTGCCGATCGTGCCAAGTTGGCCCGCCTGGCTACGTAAGCTCGCATCAATTGATCAACTGGCAACCATCCCACACGAGTCGATCCATGACCAAACATCCCCGCGTAGCGCTGGCCTTTCTCTTCGTAGCGGCAACCTGGGCCGCGCCCCATGCAACGGCACTCGAAGGCCAGCCCAACATCATTGTGATTCTGGCGGACGACTTAGGTTACGGTGACCTTGGCTGCTACAACGACGCGTCGTTGATCGCGACGCCTAATCTGGATCGACTGGCTCGGGAAGGGATGCGGTTTACGGATGCCCACAGCCCTTGCACCGTCTGCACACCTACGCGTTACAGCTTGATGACCGGCCAGATGGCGTTTCGCATTCCTCGTGGCGGCACGGTCTTCACGGGCGCGGGCGGACCGTCGCTGATCGCGCCTGATCGGCTGACCCTGCCAAAGATGTTGCAAGCCGCCGGCTATACCACCGCATGTTTCGGCAAATGGCATGTCGGCCTGACGTTCTACGACGACCAGGGCCAGCCGATTCACCAGGGGGGCCTGGAGGCGGTTCGGCGCATCGATTATTCGCGTCCCCTTACCGGCGGGCCGCTGGACTGTGGCTTCGATCACTTTTTTGGCACCGCCTGTTGTCCGACCACCGACTGGCTGTACGCCTTTATTGACGGAAATACGATCCCCAACCCGCCCACGATGCAGTTGGATCGCGGACCGCTGCCCAAGCACCCCTACGCGAACGACAATCGGCCCGGAATGGTCGCGCCCGACTTCGATCTGGAAGAAGTCGATATGACGTTTCTCCGCAAGAGCTTGACGTTTCTGACCAACCACGTCGGCAAGACACCGGATGAGCCGTTCTTTCTGTTTCATTCGACGCAGGCAGTTCATTTGCCGTCGTTTCCCGGCCGGAAGTTCAAGGGCAAGACGACGTCGGGACCGCACGGTGATTTCATTTTCGAACTGGATTATGTGGTTGGAGAATTGGTGAGCAAGCTCGACCAATTGGGAGTCGCGGACAACACGGTCATCATCTTCTCCAGTGACAACGGACCGGAAGTCCCCACCGTGTACCACATGCGACATGACCACCAGCACGATGGTGCCAGGCCATGGCGGGGAGTCAAACGGGACAACTGGGAGGGTGGTCATCGGGTCCCCCTGATTGTCCGCTGGCCGGGCCATGTCTCACCAGGCACAACCTCGGATCAAATCACTTCATTGACGGACGTGATGGCCACGATTGCCGCGATAACCGACACACCGCTGCCCAACAACGCGGCCGAAGACAGCTTCAATCTCCTTCCCGTGTTGCTCGGCGAGGCCGACGCGCCCATTCGTCCGTATGTGCTGCAACAGGGATTTGGAGGCGCGCGTTATCTGGCGATTCGTCGAGGCAACTGGAAATACTTGGCGCACCAGGGATCGGGCGGCAACCGCTATGAGAATCACCGCCTGCTGCAAGAGTATCAACTCCCTGAGACGGCGCCCGGTGCACCGGGGCAACTGTACGACCTGGCAACAGACCCTGGCGAAACACAGAATCTCTACTTCGCCAAGCCACAGATTGTTGCCGAGCTCGAAGCGATCCTGGCGGAATCGAAGGCTTCCGGACGCAGCGTGCCGTTGCGCAACTAAAGATTGCGATGGATGATGCCGCCGCCAGACCGGGGCCGCCTCTGGCCGAATCATTTCGAGCCTGCAACCGATCCACGCACAACGCAAGCCCGCATTAATTCGGTCGACTGCGACTCTCCAACTGGTCCTTGTCGGTGTTGCGGCCTTGTTTCTTTTTCTGGCGGGTGCCCTTTTTCAATCCATATTCGTGTTCCGCCTCGGCCCACCGCTGCTTCATCTTCGCCAGTTGAGCCGGGTTCTGGTCGGCCAGATTGTGCAATTCAGCGCGATCCTGATCCAGGTCATATAGCTCCCAGCCACCATAGTCGAGATTGACCAGCTTCCAGTTACCGACTCGCAGCGCGTTGTTCTTTCCATAGAAGGTAAATGCGATGTCCGGTTGCGGGCGACGTTGGCCAGCGAAGATGGCGGCCAGGCTGGTGCCGCGCGGCGGGCCGACCGCTTTCCCTTGATAATCTTGTGGGTAAGTCTCCCCTGCCAGGTCGAGGCAGGTGGCCATGATATCGACCAGGTGTCCCGGTTGCGCGGTGATCGTCCCCGCGTCCTTGATGCCGGCAGGCCAGTGGGCAATCAACGGCGTCGAGATACCGCCTTCATGCTGATTCTGCTTGTATTCACGAAACGGCGTGTTGCAGGCATGCGCCCAACCTTTGTCGTAGGTCCAAAAGGACGCGGCGTCCCAGGGCATGAGCTCATTGTCCAGCGTCTGCTGCTTGGTTCGTTGGAAAGGACAGGCACCGTTGTCACTGAGGAACAGCACCAACGTGTTGTCCCACCGATCGAGTTCCTGCAGTTGCTTGACCAGCCGTCCAATGTTCTGGTCAACGCGATCAATCATGCCGGCGTAAGTGGCCATCAGCAGATCCTCCCGCTGCTTCTGCTCGTCGCTAAGGGTCGACCAGGCGGGAACATCTGCCGGCCGGGGCGCCGGTTCGTAGTCGTGCTTCAACAGGCCCAGCGTCTTCATCCGTGCGTACCGTGACTGGCGCAGCTGATCCCACCCGCCCAGGTACTTTCCGCGGTATTTTTCGACTTCTTCGCGCGGGGCTTGCAACGGATAATGGGGGGCGTTGTAGGCGACATACAGCAGAAACGGCTTGTCAGGCGACGCCTGATTCAGGAATTCGACGGCGTAATCGGTATTCGCGTCGGTGGTGTAGAAGCCTTGATCGGGTACCTGAAACGGCTCATCGTCGAGGCGAAAGGTGTCGTCGCCGGTAAAAAAATTCGTGGCCCCGCTAAGGTGTCCGAAATAACGATCGAATCCCCGCTGGCACGGTGAACTGGTCAGGTGCCACTTGCCAGCCATCAGCGTCGTGTATCCCGCGGCGCGCATCGCCTCGGCAAGTGTCACACAGTTTTGCAGTTTGCCAACACCAACTTCGGTATGGTAGCGACCACTGAGCAGCGTGGCGCGTGTCGTTTCACACTTTGCGCAATTGTAGAATTCGGTGAAGCGCAACCCGCCCGCGGCCAACCGATCCAGGTTCGGCGTCTTGATCTCACCGCCATAACAACCAAGATCCGAAAACCCCATGTCGTCGACCATGATCACGACCACGTTGGGCCGCTCAGCCGCTTCAGAGTTCGGTTCAGCGAACAGGGAACCAGTCAACAACACGGCCAGGCCGGCGAGGATCGAATCCCACTTCATGTGCTTTAGTTCCCCGGCCGACGCCGTCGGTTGTTTTCCTGTGGAGCTCGGAGCCCCCCCAAATCGGCTCGCAAGGGGAACTCGAACGGCTCGCCCTGCAACTCGATAAACTTCCGCTGCTGCTCGGCTGTCAGCAACTCGAGCACTCGCCGATCCAGGTCGCGTTGCCGCCGTCCTGGCGATCTGGATCGATTCAACGCTGCCAAGCGTAGCTCTTGAATCTCCCGGAATTGTTCGTCGGTAACGTTTAGTTGATCTCGCAGCTCTTGGCGATCGAGGGCGCGGGTCCCTTCGTCTTGCAAGCGAAGTTCCTCGATGCGTTTGGCTTGTTGGCTGTCCAAGATGACGGCAATCAATTGTTCGCTCTGCTGCCGAGTTCTTTGAATGGCAGTCCGCATGGCCTCCAGCCGCTGACGGGTTGCCTCGTCGATGGCCTCGGGACTTCGTTGCTGATCGGGAATCTCCAGCCTTCCGGCGCCGGCGTGGACGGCCCGACGCTGCTCCGCCAAATCGGCTTGCAGGTCATCAAGCATCTCGATCTGCAGCGGCCGAAGTCCAATCTCATTGCGCACCGGCAGCATGTCCAACAACCTGAGCAGCGTATCACGCGACGACCGCGCGCGACTGCCAACCTCACCCCGCGTCGGCTGCGCCTGGCAAGTCAGCGTCAGCGACAGCAGTCCACAGAAGCAAACAAATCGGACACGTGATCTCATCTGGTCATCCTCCTGGTGCTTCACTCGGTGGCGATCACTGACGTGGCTGCGGTCGCGACCGGACGCTGGAGCGTCTTTTCGACCAACGCCCTCACGGTGTCGCTCGGCAATGCGTACGAGACGGTTCGATCCGCGCGTGCCACGTTGATGCCGACAACTTCGCCGGCGACGTTGACAATGGGACCCCCGCAATGCCTGGGCAACAACACCGAATCGTGCTGAATCGCAACCGGAAAATCATCCCTCCGCTGATTCAGGGGACCGTTGAGCCCCTGGCTGCCGCGGAAACGAAATGGCATCAAGTCTTGGAAGACGTCATCGGGCATACCCAGACGAACCTCCAGTTGCATCGTTTCGCCATCCCGTATGATCGTCGCATTCAGGACTTCGCCTGGGCGGTGCTCCCCGACTGCCTTCTGAAGCTCCGCCAGGCTTCGAACCGGCTGGTCCATGATCGAGGCGATCACATCGTCGGTCAGCATCCCAGCTCGCTTGGCGCCGCTGCCGCTCATCACGGCCTCGACAGTTGGCATCCCCTCGGGCGAACGGATCTTGACGCCGAGCACACCCGAAGTGCCGGCGATTCTCCGTTGGGCAACGCTGACCACCCCCACGCTGATGGCGGTTCCGGCGGCATCCGGCGTGGCAAGCCATTGACCGGGACGCAACGCGTCGGTTGACCAAACGACCGGCTCAAGGCCCTCAGCCTCCAGCGTGAGCAACGCCAAGTCGTTCTCCGCATCGGATTTGGTCATCTTGGCAGCGACTGTCTTGCCGCCATGGATGCGACAGGTCAGAACGCCCTGCAAACGACTTGCCTTGGTGACGACCAAACCTGCCGGGTCGACCACCACGCCCAATGCCTGCGGTTGGCCGTCGCACAGGACTTGCACGGTGCTTCGCGCGGCGGTGGCCACAATCGGCTGGAAGGCATGCAAGACCGCTTTGCCGCGGACGTACTGCTCTGCGTCGAGCGCATCGTCGCTATCGTCTGGGCGATAGGGTTCAAGTGCCAATCGTTGTGGCACCCGCTGCCAACCGACGATCTTCGTCAGTTCTTCAACATCGTAGGATTTCTCAGCGTCGAGTTGATACGTCTTCAGAAGTCGATCGTACATGCTCAGAACATCACCTGCGGGAAGTTCCGCACGTGTGACCTTACCGTCGTGATCACGGTCAAAGTTCTCGAAAAAGCGGCTCGGCGGCAGCGGCGGATAGACCTCACCAGCCTTCAGGTGCTTCCAGGCTTCGACGTAGGCCAATACCGGGCCGTGAAGATTGACCGTCGATTCTTCAGAGATCCGGCTATGGATCCCGATCACCCGCCCGTGCATGTCAAACAGCGGGCCGCCGGAGTCACCGCCGGTAATCGTGCAATCCGAACGCAAGGTATTCCTGGCGACATCGATGATCCGGCCTACGCGGAGCGGCGGCGTGCGATCGTCTTGAAACCCACCGGGATGCCCGGTCGCCAGACACCAGTCGCCAGGTTTGGGAAAGTCCTCATGCGTTACCAACGGCGCAAACGGCCACTTGCCGTCGGTAGTAATCTTAACCAAGCCGCCGTCTGCCTCGGTGTGAATCCCCAGCGTCTTGGCGGGGACGCGCGTCCCATCGGGAAATCGAATGGTAACCGTGCGGCCGGGGCGGCCAATGACATGTGCCGCGGTCAGGATGTAGCCATTCTCGCTGATGACCACACCGCTCCCTTCAACGTTGTGGCCAACTTGAATGCCGACGGTACACGGCACCACCTGGTCCGCGATGCGACGCATGGTCGCTTCCATTTCGGGTAACTCGGCGGTCTTCGGTGTCAGCCGCACAAACGCAGTTAAGACGTCGTTCTCGTCGGCGACCCCGACCAGGACCGTCGCCAAGATAACCGCTCCCATACCTAACCAGCGAACACGAGGCATTGCAAGCATGGACCACTTCCCATGAATGACGTGGAATGATCGAGACAAGAAGCAAAATTCGACCGGACGGAATCGCCATGGTCGATTTTCACCTCATATCTTTTTACACCGAAACCGCGCAAAAGTCAGTCTCCGAATACCTCGAACCCGGGATTATTCGTCCACCCGGCGGGCGAATCTGGATGAGGCGAATTGCAGCTTGCCAAGCCAAGCCATGCCGCACCGCTACGTTGCGGTCGCCCGACCTAACGGTCGCGGCGAAGCACTCGACAACGTCAGCAGCCTCGGCCAGGACGCCCATTTCGGCAAAAAATCACACGTCTCCGGGTTTTGCGACTGCCATCGATTGCGCCAGCTCCGCGGTTCACAGGACGTTACCAGCACGACGATGTGGCTCAAGCGAGTCGCGGAGACTGCTCCGCCCGCGATGAATCAACGACTTGGCAGCGTCGGGGGTCGTGCCCATTCGGTCCGCCACGTCGGCATAGGACATGCCAGCGAGATCGCACAACGAAACCGCCATGCGCTGGCGTTCACCGAGCCGGCCGACGCACGTATGGACCAAATGACGCATTTCCATCAATTCGGCACGCTGCACGGGGGACTCGACATCCACATTCGGGCAGAGACTCTCAAGATAGGCCGCCTGCTGATCTTCAAACGCCAGGTTGACTTCCCGACGTCGCCCCAATGAACGGCGGGCATTAAGGACGACATTGTTCACGATTGTGTACAGCCATGTCGAAAACTTGGCGCCGACAACATAGTTCCGCCGTGCTCGATAGACGCGGAGAAAAACCTCTTGCGTCAGGTCTTCGGTCGATTGCTGGCTACCCATCAAATAGGTGATCAAGCCCTGGACGCGACCGACATACCGTCGATAAAGCTCGTCAAAAGCTGCGTCGTCGCCTGCGCGAACTTTCAACATCAACTGCACATCTGGATCCGATAGTGCGTTGTCGACCGTCGAGGACTTCGTAAATCGGACCATCTTGAAAGCCTTTTATTGCTGGCAATTGACGTCGAGAACGCGTTCGGCGAGGAATTCGGC
>JAUIHJ010000818.1 GCA_030432015.1 bacterium | reverse complement strand
CCAAGAGCGTGCGACGGCAATGCACCTCGGTGACCTTAATGGTGTCGTCGATATCCGAAATAATCGAGACTCCCCGGGTATCAATCAATCGCGCCCTGCCGATGAATCCACCGGGTTCGCCGTGGGGCGTTTCAATCCGCAGCTTCAACCAGCCGTCACGCAGGTGACCATCGCGTTGCAAGTCGGCGACTTCGGCGCGAGGAATACGGACGTGTCCCACAAATTGACCGTTGCGCTTCGTCCGCTTTCGAATCGGATAAACGTTCTCGCCGACGTGCACCGCGAGTCGCTTGCCCCGTTCGGTCGGCGCGATAAACTCGCGAATGCGACGCTCGAAAATTTCCTGCTGCGCTTCGTTGGGACGAACCTTTGCAACGCGTTGCAGCACATGCAGCAACAGCTGTTTTCGCCAACTGATCGCCCCCGCCTCGAAGACCGTACCGCAGACTTCGATCCGCCACGACTGTGACGCCGCATCGAAGTGTCCGCACGAGGGGTACAGGACCACCCGATCGTTGGCCTCGATGTTCGTGCGATGGGAACGCTGGCGTATCATACGAAGGCTGCTGCGACAGGGGACACGGAATCTCGGTCGAGACACCCTAAAACTAGACTCCACTTGGGGTTCGCCGTCAACCAGCCTGCCGCCCCGATCCCCCTCGCAACCCGCTTTGCTTGCCTGAATCCCGTGGATTCCAGCAACCGACGCAATCTGAGCAAACTATGCTGCCATTTTCGCAAAATCGTGAGATTTACATTCAGAGGCCCCGGGTTCAGGCGGCACCGCTGCGACACCGATCGTCGCGGCGCCGCGATGATTCATTCGGGGATCCGCACGTCGTGGTCGTCGCGCTGCTCGAGCAACCGGTCGACGCGATCCAGCCGCACCTCAAAATTCTCGTCAAGCAGCAATTGGGGGTGGTTTTCGGGAAGTTTGTCGGGCCGATGCGCGTGCCAGATCGTATAGGCACGTGTTTCCGCCGCCTTTCTTTCGCCTTCGGGCCCAATGAAGTCAGCCTCGAATTCGGCGAGTTCTGGAAGGCTTTGCAACGCCTTGACAGCTTGATAACGGACTGCAGCGTAGGGGTCTGACAAGAGTCGACTGAGGAATGGTGCCTGCCAGCGGTCTCCCGATATTTCCTGGGCCGGTTTCCAGCCGAAGTGCCAGGCAGAGATCGCCCGCTGCATGGCGTCGCCACGCAGCAGTCCCACCAGCGAGGCAGCCACACGCAGTTCGTCGTCGCGAAGTGTTACGGGAGGCTGGCTGTACCAGCGCGCCAGATACTTCGATGTCCAGCCGAGTGTCTGATCGAGATGGCAGAGATTGCATGCGTTGGGCGGACTTCCACGGACGATCGACATCGCCCGCGGACTGGTGATCCGGTGGCTGCGCATCGCCGTCATCAGCGCGTAGCTGGTGTGCGGCATGTGGCAGTTGTAGCAGAGACTGCCACTGGACTGCGGAGCGTGATGGGTGTGCTGCGCAAGGTCTTCACGAAAACGAGGCGCATCGTGGCATTGCAGGCAAGCCTCGTTGGTGCGCATGCCATCGGCCAAGAGATCGTTGGGGTCGCTTTCATGTAGCGAATGACAGGAAAGGCAGGAGAGTTCGCCACGCTGGTAACAAGGAGACGCCGCAAGAGCATTGAATTCATCACCGCCGACGCGGCACGTGCCGTCGTTCCAGAAGGTGTGCTCGAACTTCGCTTGGAAGTCACGGTAAATTGGCCCGTCATGCTGGATGACGGCATGCGTTTGCTCGAAGTCGCCGCCGGCGCGATAGCCGATCCCAGAATTCCAAAACGCCACAGGATCCGCCGGGAAAAACTCGCTGTGACATTGGCCGCAGATTTCAGATTGTGTCTTTGCGGTGCTCCGGGACGGACTGACGATCGGATCGTGGGCTGGTGCGGCCGCGTCGTGTTTCGCGAGCGAGCGGCGCAACGCGACATGCTCGGCACCCGGTCCATGGCACGCCTCGCAGGCGATGCCAAGCTCGGCGACCTCGCTGTTCATCGCCGTCTGAGTGGGATCGCCACCTGGAATGCCCGCAACACTGTGGCATTTGATGCATACCATGTTCCAATTTGCCAGATGTTCATCGTTGTCGGGCGTCCTCAGAAAGACGTCCTCGCGCGGCAACCAGCGTTGGTCGGCCAGGTGGAAATAAAACGGAAGCTGCCAAAGCTCGTTCCCACGCCCACTGGGAAACCAGTAGCCCTGCATGTGATGCGAGCCTGTCGTCATCACGATCGGCTTGGTGACGGTCGGCGGGTTGGGGTGGCGGTTCGGATCAACGCCCAGCGCTTGCTGGCTGGCTTCCCAAGCCGGTTCACGCATCGTGACCCAGAACGCGTCTTCTTTTCGATCCAGACGGTACCAACGTCCCCGCGCCGTCAACTCGACGTGGCGAAAGTCGGCCAAGACGGTTGCGGGCGTGGCGAGTTGCGTCATGGTACGGTGGTACGTACGACTCCAACTCTCATGCTGTTTGGGATGGCATTCGAGACACGATGCCGACGAACTAAAATCGCCATCGACGACCTGGCGCGGGACAAGTTCGCGATTCGGCGTCGCACTGTTTTGCGCGACGCGCTGTCCCCATTGCCGGAACAGGCCGACAGCCGACAGCAGAATGGCAACCGCCAACGCCACGACGATGACACGCCGCTGCCAGGGCGAACGCGCCGCGAACTGCCGATCGTTCTGCTCACTCTTCAGGCTCACGCTCACCCCTCCTCTTGTGGCTCAGCCTCCGGCTCCTTCGTGATCGATCTCTGGCTTTGCCGCGCCCGCTGCAAGTATCCGCGCGGCACGGCGTCGTGCGGCGCCAGGCGCACAGCGTTCTCGATGGCAGCAACGGCGCGCGTGTGCTCTCCTTGCTGCTGTAAAGCCAGTCCCAGCGCCAGGTAGGCCGGGGCATACTGGGCATTGGCGCTGATTGCGGTGCGGTATGCCAGGATGGCGGCGGCGAGTTCTCCTTGCTGCTCCCACAACACGCCGAGCGCATGATGGGCTTGGGCAAAATCCGGCTTCAGCAGAACACACTGCTGATAGGCGGCGATCGCGTCAGGGACATTGCCCGTCCTTGCCAAGACACCCGCCAGGCCTTGATAGGCCAAC
>JAUIHJ010000065.1 GCA_030432015.1 bacterium | reverse complement strand
CCCACCCGGCGCCCAGTGTTACGACGCCAGCGATCAGTGCTGCGAGCAATCCGCCCCAAACCGTTCGGGCCCCGGCGCGCCGGTGAGCCAACTCGGTCACCGACAGCACCAAGGCCAGGGTCGATGCGAGCAGGACCAGTGCCATGATCTCGTTCCGCTGAGCAGTCACTTTGATCGCCGCCAAGAGAGCCTGCTGTTCCGCGTCAGGAAGATTCCCACCCAACTCACGCAGGTGTTCCGGCAACTGAAAGACCGGCAAGAGCATTTCCAGTGTACCCCACGCGGCAAATCCGGCGACCAGCGCCAAGATCAGGCCGCTCCAGGGTGGCATTGCGAGTCCATTTTCGCCACCGCCCTGCGTCGCGTCGGATTTCTCGTCGTTCATCGGGGATCTCGTTTTGACTAATGACTATGGATGGAGGAAGGCATCGGAGCCCGACCGATCGGTAGCTGCCGTCACCGGACGGTGGATTTCCACGCGCCGGCGAGCGTCGCGGCGACCTCGAATCTTGGAGCGATGCTTAATACAGGATCGAGCCGTTTCACCATGTGTGAGTTCGGCGGCAGATGGGCAGTATACCGACTTGCGAAGGCGGCATGCATACTGTCGCGTATCGCTGTCCACCGTGCGGTGATGCGTTGGTCCGCAAATGTCGATCGGCATTATTGCCAATCGCGAAAAACCTCGTCCACCTTCACCCCCAGCAGGCATTCGAGGTCTCGGGTCGATTCGTTCCACGATGTCGCTTCGAATCCTCCAGCCAGTGTGGAACGAGGCGGTCGCGAAGACGAAGAAACGCGATCACGGCCCGCGAGCTCGGCAGGGACGCGAAGACCCGATGCCGTTGCGGCGATCGCAGTTGGCAAAATTTCGGCCCGGCGGATCGCCGGGCGATCCGCAACAGGGACAGCGGCGCGCTGCTCGCTGCGGAATTCATGCGGCCAAGCCAATCCGAACCACTCCGTCCCGCGGGACGCGCCATCGCCGCCAGGATCGTGCTGCGAAGGCAAGCGAGTGGGATGCTCCCAAGAAACTTCTCCTTCTCCTTCGCCACGGGCGACGCCATGAAGATTGAGATGGTTGATGATCCGCAAGGCATCGTGCGAAGTCGCAAATCCGTCGTTGTTCACGTCGACAAACGAACCAGGTTCGTCCGCCGCCGCCTCCCCTTCGCCCAGGGCCGAACCACCGACAGCGTTGATGTGGTTGACGACACCCAGGACGTCGCGAGGAGATACATGGCCGTCGTTGTTGACATCGAGCGGATTTATTTCGTTGTGCCAATGTCCTGCTTCGCCCTCGGAGCCGTTCGGCAATTCGTTGGCCGGTGTGCTCGTGGGCCGTATGTCCCCGCTACTTGTGGTAATGTCGATGATTCCGTACGGAGCTCCAGACCCGTCCTTGATCACGGCACGTGCGATCTCAAGGTCGCCGTCATTGACAATGAAAATCCCAATGCCGCCTGTCGTGGCGTCCAGGACTTCGACGCTCGTTTCCAGTGGATCGCTGGCGGTGACGGTGCCGCCCTCGACAAGTGCCGATCCGATTCCCGACTCGGCGTCGAGGGTCAGGCGGGCGCCGACAATGTCCACCCCGCTGGTGTTCCCATCGGCAATTCCACCGCTCGCTGTCCGCAGCGAGACATCGCCCGGTGTTGCAAGTTGTCCGAGGAAAATGCCTGTTGCGGCGGTGATCTCGATATTGCCCATCGCGTTGATCTGCAGCGTGTTCATCACCAGGTCGCGACCGTTGGAAATAAGCGTCACCGCGCTTGAGGACGTTAGCGTCTTGGGACCGGTGGCCGCGCCAAACTCGATCTCTAACGCGTTGATCGAAACCGCTCCCAGCATCATCTGCTGACCTTCGAACAGGGCCAGGCCGCCGCTAACGATGTTCAGATCGGCAGGACTGTTGGCGTTGGTGTCGGTCACAATGTCGCCGCCGAACGCGGTTCCGCCGGCGGCTTCAAATGACGTTGTCCCGGTCAGTGTGACGTCCCCGCCAAATCGTTGGTTCCCCGAGGTCAACACCTGACCTCCGCTGACGTGGGTGCGTGAGGTGACTTCCAAGTCGGTCACGTTTTTTACGGTGCCTGTGAACGTTGCGTCACCCACGATGGTCAGGGCGTCATTGGCACCTTCCAGGGTACCTCCAAAGTCGATCGACGAACCTGACAATGTCGCCACGCCGGTGAGCACCACTGGCCCCGCATAATTCTGGCTGCCGCTGGAAGAATTCACGAGTCCGTCCAGTCGCGTGATTCCGACGTCCACTGCCAGATTGGCACCCCCGGTGCTCAGATCGACGAGCGTGGCTTGGTCGTTCGGTCCGCCGTGAATTGCCAAGGACGAGGTGGGGGTGTGGAAGCTGGTCCTTTCGCCGGCCGTCGAATCGACCTCAGTCCGATCGGTGCCCATGTTGGCGACCGTGATGGTCTCGTCCGCGGGATCGTTGTAATTCAATGTCACGTTGGCAATATTCAGGCTCGAGCTGATGGGTTCCAGGCCCACATAGGTGATGACCTGACCGTCAAGGTTGATTGCGCCATCGTGGAGATTCGAGTAGTCAAATGTGCCCTGATCAAATTCCGCGGTCCCAATCAGCGCCAACGCGTCACCGTCGCTGCCGCCCGTGGCCCGTTGCCCACCACCGGAGAACGAGATCGCGGTGAACTGACCGCCAGTAAAATCGACGGTCAATGTGTCGTCGTCGTCCTGGCCACGAACCACGATCGGACGCGTCAGCGGAATGTTGCCGCCGCTCGTCGAGCCGATCGGGGCGTTCTCAAGGGGACTCGTGGGGAGGGCTCGACCGTTAATCATGATGACCAAGTCTCCCGCCGCATCGTGCGACAGGTGGATCGAATCCGCCGCGCCGCCATCGTTGTCCGGATCAAAGCCACTGCCGAGGACCGGGTCCCAATTCAAGGCCAAGTCAATTTCAATGTCGGTTTGCGCTGCCACCTCGACCGTCACGGCCGCTGTCTGGGCCGTCGGTGGGTCGCCCAGGGTAATCGTTGCGGTGGACCCCGCCTGATAGACCCACGTGTCCGCGACGCTGACACCGTCGGGTAACGCACGCAGGAAGCCGGATGTGGTGGGGTCATAGGTAAAGCTGCCGTCTGAATTCATGACGATGGTCGCACCCAGGTCCGAGAACACGGTCGTCTGTCCGCCGTCGGACACGGCCGAATCCTGAACGGCAAGCACACGGAGCTGGTTCGTTGTCGTGTCGGCGCCGCTAGGGGTTGCATTGTTGATCACGTTGTCTGTCATCGCTGCGTCGGCACCCGCCATGAACGTGTCGCCGCGGGCTACCACCTCGACCACTTCCACCTGAAGTTGTTGTTGGATGGTGCCGCCATCTTGATCGTCGACCGCAACCAACACGTCAAACAGGCCTGCGGATGGGTAGGTATGTTGGGCGTCCGGCGCGAACCGGTTGGGTGTGTTCGGTGCCGCGCCGGCGGTTTCGGCGACAAAATCGATGCCGCCCACCAGTGTCTCGTCGAAAGCAGGCGTCGTGCCGTCAAAGTCCCAGTCGATCTTGACCAGGTGGAGATCAGCGAGATCGAGATCCACAAAGGACACCACATTCGGCACAACAACCAGCGTCCCCAGCGCAACAACGTGATTTGGCGCAACGTCCGTAATGGCCGGCTGATCGTTCCTGCCGGTGATGACGACGGTAATTTCCTGGGACGTTGAGGCGTTGGCCGCATTGCTATCGTCGGTGACCGTGATGGCGTAGGTCGCAGTGACCGTTTCGCCGGCTGCGAGATATTGCACCAGGCGATTGTCGAGCGAAAACGTCCAATCCAGCGTCGCGTTGTCCGCGCCGTTTGGCACGAGTGTAACGGCGCTATCGAGCCCGCTACTCAAAGCCGCTGGAATTGCGGTCGAACTGTCCGTCATCTCCTGCGTCTTGGCGACCGATGGCACGAGAAGATCCGCGCGGTCCGCGTCCGCAACGGCCACCGATCCGCCGTCGATCAGCGGATCTCCGTCGTCTTCGGTCACGGCACCGGCGCCATTGATCACTGTAATGGCTGGGCGATCGTTGCTACCGGTAATCGTGACCACCACAGCTTGGGTGCCGAGGTTCGCGTCGCTGACGGCTTGTCCGCTGCTGTCGACGGCCCTAAGCGTGTAATCGAGAATCAGCGTTTCGCCCGCCGCGAGAAAATCAAAGGCGGCATCACCACTCGAACCCGACGTGAACACCCAGGAAAAATCCGTGCCGGTGACCGGATCCGCCGCCAGCATCGAATCGGGGGTGACCGCCAACATCGCCTGCATTTCAGCGAGCGTCAGTGGGTTGGCCCCCGTAAACGTGCTGGCCGGATCAACGGCGAGCTGGTCGACCGTGATCGTTACAGTATCACTCGCGTCGACATCCGTGACGGTGAGTTGCCCGGTTGCGGTCAAGGTCGTGTCGGTCTCGGCAAGCATCGCGGTCGTTTCCGTCCCGCTGATCTGCGGCGCGTCGTTGGCGCCATTGATCGTGATCGTCACATCCTGCGCGTCGGTGGCAGTTGCATCATCCACGGTGATGGTAAAGCTCAACTCGACACTGTCATTCGCACCCAGGAAATCGATGTCCGCATTGGCAATGTCGTATGTCCAAGCCACCGTGCCTTCGCCGGTCGCACCGTCGTAGGTGAGCGGAGCGAGTGCTAGGCCGGCCAGCAGAGCGGACTCCTGGTTCACCGTCAGCATCGATCCGTCGGCCAGGCTGGTCAGCGTGACGCCCATCGCGGTGACGCTTGCTGTCAGCGGATCGACGAGGTCGACATCGGTGAAGGTGACTTTGCCTCCGGCGTCCGCAGGATCGGTGTCCGCGCCTGGTGCGGCGTCAGGCGACTCGACGAGCGTGCCAGTCTGGGCGAGGCTGTCAATCACCGGTCCGTCATTGACATCGGTGACGATCATTGACGCGGTGTCCAGCGCCGTGCTGAACGGCATCGCACCGCCGCTGGCACTGGCATCGACCTTGAATCCTTGCTGGCCGGATGTTGTGCCGGTCTGATCCCAGGCGCGATAGGTGATGGTGGGTGTCTCGCCTCGGGTGAGGTCGGGAACGTAGCGGACCAGATCCGTATCGCGCAGCAACAACGCCTGGGTCGCCGACACGGCGCCAAACGGCGCAAAATTTGCGCCGCCATTGGTCGAGAATTCCCAGGTTCCGCGTCCCGCTGTCGCTGTGATCGCGATGCCCGCGAGGGCACCGGCGTCGATGTCGCTGATCGTCGCCGCCACGATCGCCGCCACTTGGCTGCTCGGGCTCGTCGTGTCCTCGTCGGTCCCGGTCAGCATCTGAGTGCCCGTCGGCGCCAAAAGTGGCGCGTCGTTGACGGCGGTAACGTCGATGGCAAAGGTCCGAGTGGGAGAACGATCTTCTCCTCCCGAGCCGACAAAGAGCGACAGGCTGGGGCTTTGGGAGACATCGACGACGACCTTGTCTGCCGATCCGTCGATAAGCACACGCCCACCGCCCAGGTTGGCCGGAGAAAGTGCCAGCCCGCTGTCGCTGAGGGCAGCCACGATTTGGTTGGCGATTTCGTCGGCCGTCGAAGTGGCGGTGATGGAAATCGCCACGTTGCCGGTTCCGCTGGTCGAGTCCGTGTCAAACTCGAAGGTGGTCACGGGATTGACGCCATCGTCGACGGTGAAGGCGTCTTGATCCAAGATGCTACGGCCTCCGTCCGGTGGGATGTCCACCGCCAGCGGGCCGCTTGTGCCGCCGTCATCCAACAGCGTAACTTCGACGGTCGCTGTCCCATTGGTGTCGTCGGTCGCCCGAAAGTTCAAGGTGCCGGTCAGCGGGTCCAGCGTGGGAGCCACGTCGAATGTGAGGTTGCCGGAGAGGCCGGTAACGACGACATCGAAATTCAGGGCCTGGCCGTCGTCGCCGATTCCTGCATCGATCGAGCTGGCGAAGCCGGCAAACGTCTGTGCGCCGGCATCCTCGAGCACCGACGGAGCGTTGCCAATTTCAAAGCTGGGTGCGTCATTGACACCCACGACGGTAATCGTGCCCGTCGCCAGATTGCTCGTGGCGGTTTGAAGATCGGTCGCCTCGTAGGTGAACGTGACCGCGCGCGTCTGGCCGACCGTCAGGTCCTGAAACTCACTTCCAGGATCGAACGTCACTGTATTGCTGACCTGACCGGTGATGGACCCCTCGCCTGGGGGCGAGATGATGGTGTACGTCAGCGAGGTTGGATCGTCGCCCAAGTCGACATCGAACGCACTCAACACAACCGTTACCGGAGGACCGTCTTCGACTGCACTGGTCGACACGTCAGCCGCGATCGGCGCGTCATTGATCGAATCGGTCATGACGGTCGTCCGGCTGTCGGAGACGAGCGGATTGAGACCGTCATCGATCTCGATCGTGAAGCTGGTTGTGACCAACTGCCCGGGCGCGACCTGATTTTCCGTCGGATCGAAGACCAAAGCCCGAATTGCCTGAGTGGCGGCGGTTGCGTTCACGGCAGTCAGTTGGTACGTGCCGGGCTCCGTTTTGGTAAACACGCCGGCATCGGTTAGGACTCCGTTCGCATCGCCGCCGCTGAGCCGGACCGTCACCGTCAGTGCGGGCGACATGTCGGAAATCACGACGTTGCTAAAGGGTGCGATCGTCGCCTTGTCGTCGATCATCTGGTCCGTCTCGATCCCGGAGATGGTTGGCAGCCCGTCCAGGAAGATGACCACGTCGTTGTTGTCGATGCCACCAGCATAGGTGAGGTATGCGTTCAAGCCCGAGCCCAGGAAGTCGCTGCTGACCAGCGCGCCCTCGGGTAACCCGTTGAACTGCCCTGTGACCGGCGTGAGACCATCATTGTTGATGAGCACGAATTGGTCACCGTCGGCTGGCAGAAACGGGGTTCCCATTTCATTTACAAACGGGTTGATGCCGAGTGTTACGTTATTGCCGAGCGTCACGCTCCGCATGACATTCAATTGGTCGTGAAAACCTCGGCCGTCGCCGGGCATGGTCCCGCCAATCTCGAACTCCAGAGCCGTATTGTCGAACAGGATGTCGTCCGCAACAAATACGCCCGGAACAGGGCCGGCGATGCGGGCCGCGTTCATGCCGACGTTACCATCGATGACAATGTTCGGTACGTTGGCTTGAAACAGGTCGATGACGTCGTCGTTGTCTCCGCCATCGACCGTCAGTGCCAGCAGGCCGGCTGGTTGAAGTGGGGCGTTGAGAACGACCTCGTCGTTGCCGGCGCCGCCGTTGAGGATCACGGTCTGCTTGTTGTTGAATTCCAGCGTCTCGAAGGCGTCGACCGCAGCCAGGCCGGTATCACCCATGAAGAATGTCCCGCCTTGACCGTTTGTGTACGCGATGAAGTTGTCGGCGGCCGTGCCGTCGATGGTCAGGTTCGTGGCGGGGATGTTGTCATTGATAGGCTCAAGGCTGGTGAAGTAGATCGGGGTCGACGCGCTGCTTGGCGCACCGGGCGCGGCCAGCGTGATGATGCCGTCATTGCCGACAGTGGGTGTGTACGTGGTGTTAAACGAGTGCCCGCCGACAATCTGGATGGCGTCGCCGAGTTCGGTGGATTCGGCGCCTCCGTTGTAGAACAGCCCGCCCACCGGGACCGGATTCCCGTTGGATAGGTCTACGTTCAATGTATTGTCTAGCTGATTGCCATTGATGGTCAGAGTGCGGATCGTGGCAAAGGCACGTTCGGCGACCAATACGCCATCTTGCGTGATTTGGACGGTGGTTCCGATCGCATCGAGACTCAGATCGAAGTTGGACGCGCCCTCGGTGGCGTTGAAGGTCAACGTGCCAGGGTCGACCGGATCTTCCACCAACCGCGGACTGAATCCCCCTTCGACGGCGTCGGACGCTCCCGTCCAAACGCTGCTTCCCTCCGGTCCGTCAACCGAGCCCCAGGGCGTGATCGCCAACAGGTTTCGCGCTTCCAGCGATTCGATGTGCATGCTGCGCCGCAACTGGTGCCCAAACGCGGCGCGGCGGAGGGCACGATTGTGGCATCGACGGCGCGCGGCCAAGCCTGCCCAACGATCGATCAAGTTACGTCCCATTGAACGATACGCCTTTTAACGGGTTTCGTGCGGTGTGACCGGTGCTGAAGATGGTGCTAAGAATCAGGGCACAATGAATTGATGGCGAAGAAGCGATCAACTTCATGTGACCGTGGTCACCGAGGAGCGGACCGACTTCGACGCTTCAATCCAGAATAGACCGATCCCAGGCAAAACACAAAGAATATGGCAGTTCTTAAGCGGACAGCGCCACCTTGTGGTGCGAGGCGTTGCCCCACAGCCGTTTACGGAACAATCGAATGCCGTCCAATAACGCGAGGACATCGGTCGTGTCGTCCAGCGTCACGCACCTGAGACGGGTTGTTTGTGTCCGCCAAACCAACGCAGTGCCAGCGCCGCCAAGACACCGCACACGGATAGAATTGTCAAGAACCAAAAGATCTGCTGATACCCGGACATGACGTCGTCGCGGTTGCGAGCTTCCCGGATGAGCCAGCCTGTCAGCGGCCCCATGAAGATCTCGGGAGTAAATCCCACGAACGAGATCACGCCGACGGCCGTACCGGTCAGCTCGCGCGGTGTGCCCGACTCTTCCAGGAGCGCGAAATAGATCCCGCGTAAGGCAAAGAACCCGAGGCAACTGACGGCCATGTTGGCGACGAGCAGCCAGACGAGATCCGGGCCGGGCGTCACGGTCAGAAACATCGCGTAGGCCACCAGCACCAATCCAAAGCAGACCTGGATGGTCAGTCGGACTCCGAGCAACTTATCGGCGATCCAGCCGGCACCGAGTGCCGCACCGACACGAACGAAGCTGACATAGGCGATTAACTTGGCGGAAGCCGAATGGCTCAGGCCGTAGGCATCCTCCGCGTAGATGCCGTAGTTGTCGATCATCTTGAAGGCGCTATACGCCGCCACAATGACGATTGCCTGTAACCAGATGGCCGGCGATCGCAGCACCAGGCCGAGTCGGCGGAGAACGGGCCGCTGCCCTCCGGACGTCACACCCGCCGGCGGTTCGCCTGCCGGAATGCTGGAACCGGTTGCCAGGCTAGTCTGGGATTCCGGCACGAAGAACCACACGCAGGCCGCTGCGAACAAGCAATATCCACCGTAGGAATAAACCAGCGTCTTGACCGCCGTCAGCTCGCGAGCCGGATCAAGCGTCTCGCCACCACCCACCATTGCGGCAAACGCGTGTGCGGCGATCAGTGCGATCAACGCGGAGGCCAGGCCGCGCCCGCCGTCCAGAATCCCAAACGCACTCCCTTGTCCATCGTCTCCCGCCCATTCACGCGTGGCGCGAATCAGCGGCGCCCAGAATGCGAAGATTGTCGAGACGCCCCAAAACGCAAAGAGAATTCGCAGGCCACCGAAGCTGGGGATGGTCGCCATGTAAAGACTGCCGGAGGCGGTTACAACCAACGATACGACCAACAGTCGGCGCGGAGAAAACCGATCCGCTAAGGGACCACCAACGAAATAGCAGACCGTCGCCAGCACCCCGTAAATCGCGCCCAGACGACCAAGCTCGAACTCATCGATTCCGAACGTTGTCATCAGGGACGGTTTGAAGTACCGACCCAAATGAAAAGCCGGAAGAAACACCGTTTCGCCCGCCAAGATCAGACTTAGCATCGTCAGGGCGCGCGAGCAACGGTGTCTCAGCGGCTTGTGCAAGTGGTCAGGTCCCGTCAGAGGCGGAGCGGCGTCTACCAGTCGTCAGTCCGAAACGGAGACGCCGGAATGCCCTCCTTGTTATAAAGATTCGCGCCGGCCGGATTGGTGGAATAATCGTAGCGAACCGCCACCGGGTGTGCCACGTCTGACGACTTCACGACGACGGACTCACCATCGATCATGGCATCCGCCCAGTGCCATTTCTTATCCTCTCCAGCGATCGCAAATCGGGCGAGTTTACCGTCGGCAACTTCCTGCGTTGGTGCGAGACCTTCCTTTTTACCGACGATCAAGCCACCCCCGGTGTTGGCGAAAGCAAGACGAATCGAATTGCCTTCCACTTTATGGCTCTTGTACAGCGGACCGCTGGGGACGACATCCTGTTTACCGTAGGTTTGGTGCAAGGCCCATTGCGCCAACCGCCAACCAACGTCCTGCTTGTTTCTTGGGTGAATGTCGTCGGCCTGGCCGATGTCGATGATCACTGCCATGCCGGTGTGCTTAATGCCCAGTGACTTGCGTTGCGCCTCACGCAGCTTCGCCCAACCGTCACCGCCGGCGGGATCATCGTTGGGCGCGCGAAAATCAGCCAATTGCACCCAATAGAACGCCAGCTCTGGATTGAATAATTCGCGCCAACCCTGCACCAGCGCTTTGGTCTTGTGATAATACGATTCGCCTTCATTGCCATTGGATTCTCCCTGGTACCAAATTGCTCCGCGCATCGCGAATGGTGCCAGAGGATGCACCATCGCGTTGTAAATCGCCGAGGGAGAACCGCCGCTGACTTTTGTCTCCGCGGTGTAGGCATCAACTTGATCCGCGATCTGCTTGAGTTCCGGGACTCCGCGAAAACCGGCCGGCGAAGTCCAAGGCTCAATTCGCGTACCACCCCAATTTGACCCAACCAGACCGATCGGCACCTTGAGGTCCTGGTGCAATTGTCGTCCAAAGAAATAACCAACCGCCGAGAAATCCTTTGCTGTAGCGGGTTGGCAAACTTGCCAGGTCCCAGGACAGGTCTCTTTGGCGACCGGCGACGTCAGGTGGCCGGGAACATTGAACAGGCGAATCTGCGGGTGGTCCGCCGCCGCCACTTCTTCGTCAGGGTTCAGTGACACTCGCAAAGGCCATTCCATGTTGGACTGTCCCGAGCAAATCCAGACTTCGCCGACCAGCACATCGTTCACGGTGATCGTGTTGGTCCCTTTGACCGTCAAGGTTTGCCCCTCGGCGTTCGCTTCCAAGGCGTCAAGCTTCACCTGCCAGTGACCTTCCGCATCGGCCTCAACCTGTTGCGTTTGGCTTCCGAATGTGACCGAGACGGCTTCACCCGGATCGGCCCATCCCCAAACGGGTACGGGCAGCTCGCGCTGCAGTACCATCGAGTCGCCAAAAATCGTGGCCAGTTTGACGTCGGCACGTGCGGTGGCGACCAGGCAGACTAAAGCAATCGGGACAAGCAAACATCGCAGACGTCGTCGCTGGGTCATAATTCGGTTCTTCTCAGTGGGGTGGTGGTGGGATGATGATGCGTCGCTTCCATCGTACGCAGGTGGATATCCAACGACGCCGCGGCGAACCGCGCGGGCGAACCGTTGTTCCTGTCCTGAGTGATTCGGCGCCGATAATATAATTGATCCAATCTGGCGATGCGACTGTGTGCGGCGGAGACCCGTTGCCGCGCCGCCAGCCGACAATCGTTCGACACGTCACCTGGCGTTTTGCTCGAAGTGCCCTGCTGCCATAGAATGCCGTAAACGGCGAAGCTGAATCGACAGTAACCCCAGCATCGCATTTCGAATTTATCACGCCCTCCCTCCCTCCCACCCGCTCACCCTCCCGGACTGATCCCATGAAGCAACCAACCTTCGATGCGCCGTTCGTCTTGCGGTTCTTTTTTGCGCCGCTGCGCGCCTTGAGCGTCCTTGTGGCGTTGGTCCTGTCGCCCCAATGTGCCCAGGCCGAACACGACGGAAAACTTCAAATCCTGTTGCTGGGCGACAGCACAACGGAGGGGAGCATTCCGCGGTTGTTGAGACCGTCCGGTCCTCACTTGGAGAGGGTGCTGGAATTGCTGCTCGCCGCCCAGAGCGATTTGCCTCCCTGTCATGTCATTAACTCGAGTCTCAGCGGCGAATATATTCGCCGCCTGATTGACTCGGGCAGATATAAACGCGACGCGGAAACACTTCCCGGCTTGGATTACATTTTCATTCGCTATGGGCTCAACGATCGTGCGAAACGCGAGAACTTCACCGAAAACTTTCCGCAGGATTTTCACGAGCTTCTGCAGCGATTACGAGATGACCATCCGCACGCTCGCCTGATTCCAATGACGGTCATTCCTTTTGCTAACGAGGCGGTCAGCACGGAAATCAACGACCTCGTTCGCGGAGTGGCCCAACAGGAGAAGCTGGCGGTCTTCGATATCTATCCGCGCTACGCGGCCGAACTGAATAACGGTCCGAACATGCTCAATTACCGACGCTATCCGCTGGCCAAGGTTCCGCCTCAGCATCACGAACTGGTGAAACCGTTTGTGCGTGGAGGCAGTGTGGTTGTCATGGCCAATGAACTCGACCCGATCCTGGGCCACTTGCCTGGCTGGTACGGCGATCGACATCCCAATTTGGCGGGCTACAACGTTATCGCCGACGAAACGGCGAAGTACCTGGCCGAACTGTTGCGCGCCCCGGGTGCGGAGCAATAGCCCGCATGCCACTTGCTGATCACTAGCCAACGGTCACGGACTCACCTATATTCGCCACGTGCGTTACCGGCCAGGTCGAACTTGCCGAGCGTACGTGGATCGTAGCAGTACAGCGCCAGGCTCTTGACGATTCGCCGAACGACATACACAAGGCGAGCACGTGGGTTCGACGTATCTCGCACAATCGCTGGCGTTTCGAGCTTGAATGGATCGCCGACGTGGCGCTGTCCGACGAGTGCCTGGTGGCCTGCGAGGAATGCCTGTCTGATGGAACCTAACCTGGTTGTTTCAATCGTCTGCCCGGCTTGCGGGACGGAGCTGAAACCGACAGATGATGTCTGCCATCGATGCGGCGCCAAGACTTCAGTCAATGCACCAGTCGATGATCCGCAGTCGCGTTTGATCGACCGGCCATGGTTGCTGGTTGTCGTTCTGCTGCACGTGGGGTTGCTAGGCATTCCACTCTACTGGCGAACAAAGTATTCGGCGCCGGTCCGACTCGGCATCATTGTCGCGTCGATCGCCTACACCTTGTTTGTGGTGATCGTGACAATTCGCGTTTTGGCGTTCATCGTCGGTGCATTCCAACCGCTGCGTTGACGCTCCGCGGTTGCATCTCGACCCACTTGGCGAGCGCCATGCGCGCTAAATAACCGAGTGCAATTCGGCGACAATCCGGGACCGGCTCGTTTTTCGCCGCCCATTCGCTTCAACTGCGGAAAAACCGCCGGTCGGCGAAAAAGGTGCCTGTCCCGCTGACGGGGTGTGCGCTGCTGAATCGCGCTCGGCCATTTAGAACTCGATTTCCATCTGATCGAAACCCAGCTCCGTGGCCGGAAAGATGCGTCGGGCGATGGGCGTGCCGATCGGGTCCGCGTCCTTGGACAGTGGATTCACGTGCACCAAGACCAGCCGACCCACACCCGCAGCGGCGGCGACTTCCGCCACCGGCGTTGTACAACTGTGTCCCGTGACCCGGGCCAGCGTCTCCATGCCGTCCGGAAAATTACATTCGTGGATCAGCAGATCGACTCCCCGGATCAGGTCGACATAGGGCGCGTCAGCCGCCGCGGTCGTGTCGGTCACGTAGGCCATCGAGCGGTCTGGCCAATCGATCCGGTAGCCGATCGAACCGCCCGGATGCGGCAGCGGGAAATAGCTCAGGCGACCACCGTCCGGTAACACTTCTCCGCCTGACAGCGGAACCGGGATGTAAGGGGGCGGAACGGGAAACAGTTCCTCAAAAAAAAGATGCTCTTCAATCATCGCCAACTTCTTGGATTCGCCATGGACCCGCACGGCCTCCATCTGTTTGTCGTGCAAGACATCCAAGAGAAACGTCAGTCCGACGATGTGGTCCAGATGCGCGTGCGTCAGGTAGATGTCCAGGGTCGTGGTCTGAAGATGGTCGCGGACACGGAACATTGCAGTCCCCGCGTCGAACACCACGCCCGATTCCGGCAACATCAGGCAAGCGGTGTCGCGGCGATCATTGGGGTGATACCCTGCCGTTCCTAACAGGAGCAATTTCATGAATTCCTCACCGAAGCTCCAACGGTCACAATTCGGCAACAAGTCGCCCCGGCCGAATGCACGGAAGACGTGGGCCTCCATCCTACGCCATCCAGGCGCGATTTGCACACAATCGGACGTTATTGTGGCGGACCGAACAGTTTTTCTAAACCCCGGCTCAGGCCTTTGTTAATCTCTTCCTGGAGCAATTGTTGGGCCGCGCCGGTGGCCGCCTGCTTCGTCATCTGCTCCAACGCCGATCGGTCCAATCTCGGCTTGGCCAGCGTGCCCTGAATCGGGATGCGAATTGTCTGTCCTTTGAGGCCGGCCAAGTATCGACTGCTGGTCAACCATTGATCAAGCACATCAATCTCTGCCACCATCGCCAGCGATTGATCCATCCCCACGGATCCTCGAGTTCGAATCACGACATCCTTGACATTCATCTTAAGGCCGTCGTGGTGCACCCGATCGTTGAGCAGCTTGAAGTCGATTTCCTGACTTGGTAGATCAAGCCAGTTGTCACCTGCCGAACCCAGCGCTCCCAGCGGTTTACCCTCCACCAGCGAACGAATCTGGCTGCCGACCAGCAACAACTGCTGGGCCAGCGGGCCGGGTCCAATCTGGGCCTGATTCACGGACAACTTTCCTTTCACGTCAGCCGACCGGGGTGCATCCAACGGGATCGAGGCTCCGTCCAACGTGACGGTGAACGTCCCTTCGGCCGCCGTGGCATCAGCCACCAACGGTGCGACATACTTGAGCCAGCTCTGGCACATGCCCCGCGTGATTCGCACATTCTCCGCGCCCGATCCATGTGCCAACTGCAGCACCATGGGTGACCGGTTCATGAGTAACCGTGGCATCAAGCGTAACGTCCCTTCGGCCAGCGGAACTTCGATGGTGCGCGCCGTCGCGACGCCGTCGGCCATGTCCGTCACAATTTGTCCTGGGCCGATTGCAAAACCTTGCACCTCTGCGGACGTCCAGGCCAAGCTGCCGTGAGCCATCAGCTCGGTCAAGATCGAGACGGCCGCCTGCGGTACGCCGCCAGCAGAGACCGGGGTCTGTCGTGCCGCCATCAGCGGTCCACGAATCTGAAATGGTTTCGCGTCCCGGCCTTGCATGGTGACGAGACTGCCGAGCTGCGGGCGCAGTTTCTGAGTGACACGGTCCAGGTCGTAGCCCACCTGCCCGTCGACATCAAGATAACACCGGCCAAAGGGATCGGTCAGCTTACCCCTCGCTCCGACACTCATCGCATCCCCTGCGACTTCGACCTTATCCAAACGAATGGTCTGGTTCTCGTGCACGTATCCGATCACGCCCGCGACCTTCAGGACCGGTTCGTTCCACATCGGCGTCCACGTCTCGCCAGCCGGCGTCGCAGCGGTTCGCGGCGGTGCCGTGGTGCGCGTGGCGTAGGCAAAGTTGCTGATGTCGGCTTGCATATCCGCAGTCGTCAGACCCGCTTGCTGCATCACCTCAATCTGCCCCACTGCGGAACCGGAGACCTGGTCTGTTGGCGGTTGACTTGAATCCCTCATCCAGTTGGCCAGGCGGGCGAGATCGCCTCGAAAGCCAGCCTTACCGGAAATCTCAAGCTGCGTGCGTCCATTCTTGACCCGGACGTCTTCGGCTTGAAATGCCAGCGACGTACTTGTGTACGTCGCTTTGCTGGCGGTGAACTCCATCGCGTCCAGGTCCAACCTGGACTGGGTTTGCAGACGCGCCTCGGGTTCGCTGATACGCAGCCCGCTGCCGGACAATTCGAGCTGTTTGATCCGAATGTCCGCCATGTTGATCTGAACCAGATGCGATGATCCCGTCCCCTCAACGCTGGCGTCGACGATGCCGTCCAACGCCAAGTCGGTCGCTGGCAGCCACGGACGGACGCGCGTTCGCCAGGACCGCAGTTGACCTTGCAATTGAGCTCGCAGGGGCAGCGGCGAGTTTGGCGTCAGTGTGGCGACCGGTTGCAACAATTCCGCGTTCAAGACATCGCCGGCGGATTCGACCCGGAGCGTAGCTTGCTGCAGGCCGCGTGTTCCGGCCGCGTCCTGGGTTCCGGTGGCCGTGAGTTCGATCCGCATCTGTGCTTCGCGCCATGGTGGCTGATCACCATGCGTTAGTTCGAAGTTGGTGGCCTCCGCCGCTGCTTGTAAGGCAACCTGGCCGGGTGCGATCAAGTTCCAGCGAATGTCCGTTTGCAATCGGCCTGCCAGCCCGAGATCACCCACGTCGACGAAGCGGCTGACTTCCTTGAAGAATTGCGTCAAGTCGCCTTGGGCGGCGAGTGTTCCTTGTTGTTGCGTCCCGCTGGCGTCAAGCCGAAAGAAACTCGCCTGACACGTCAAGCGGTCCACGATCGTATCGCTGCCTTGCTGGCGAGCCGTCAGGGCGATCTCGACCGGCTCGTCAAAGCGAATCGGCAGCCCGTCGTGTGTCCCCGCCAAGTCTGCCGCCGTTACCGCGACATCCCAGCGGCTTCCATCGTTTCCTTGGAGCCCAGCCAGCGAACCTGAGATGCGACCGGACGTGAGTTGAACGGATTCGCGGATTCGAAGCGTCTGTGGAAGCATCTGAGCGAGTCGAGCGACGTCCACGTTTCCAGCGACCAGCGCGGACCAGTCTTCCGATGGTGATCCGGTGGTCGCACCCTGGCCCGATGCACGGAGACTTACGACGTCCGAGCCAACCGCGAAGTCGGTCACTTGCCATGTTCGGTCCTGACGGGACGCGCGACCTTGCAGGGAGATACCTGGTACCACCACCTGGTCGGCGCCCAGCCATTGGGGCGCTGCGAGCTGGAATCGATCGATGGCAACCGCGTCCAACTGGACGGTCTCGCCTCGCTCGCCCCAGTCAATTCGCACATCGCCGCCCAAGGCCCCAGTCAGATTGATACCGGGTGCCGTGCGACGTAACACCGCTTCGATAACTCGCAGGTCAAACCGGCGTATTTCCGCCACGAGATTTCCACTGCCAAACGGTCCGTGAGGCGCCGTCGCAAGGTTGCGGGAGCCAGAATTCACAGAGCCTGAGTCGTCCAGGTCTGCGCCAGGCGGACTCGTACCGACCGCTGCCCTTCATTCAGGAGACGGCGTCGTTGCCTCCGACGATGCGCGAGCGCATCACCCAGCAGGGCGAGCAGGTCGGGAACGTGTGGATCAGCAACGACCACCGACGCCTGCCGGTGCAGATCGAGTTCGAGAACGAGCTGGTCTCGGCGGTCGCCG
>JAUIHJ010000064.1 GCA_030432015.1 bacterium | reverse complement strand
ACGCAAATCGCCTGAATTAACCGCGAATCTTGTGCCGAACACTATTGAGCCGGTCCCGGATTGTCGCCGAATTGCACTCGGTCATTTGGCTGGGCGTGACGTGATGTGCCTTCATCGCCTGCCTTTCGATGGTGTGGTCTCCTTCCCGCATGCCTGGCAGGAACCAGTGATTCATTGACGAGATGCTTGCTGAGGCGATGGCCAGGCAGCGCCTGTTGGTCCTTCAATTTTTGGGGTTCGCCGCTGATCGCGCCCGGGTGAAAAAGCAAGAACGGGGCACGACCACGGGGCGGCACTTCAGGCCTGCTCATGACGCGGCATCGCGACGACGGTTCGCCGCCCCTTTTTTCCTGGCCACCAGGAACCGGGTCTCTCCACAACCGTAGGTCGAACAACTGCCGTAGTAGCGCCAGCAATCTTGGTGGTGCGGCGTCTTGCAACTGCGGCAGAAGACGGCGTCCAACGCGACTTCATCGCCACACACCTGGCAAACAGCCGAGCTTAGCGAGAGGGTCGCTTCCTGTTGTTCAGCGCCAATAAACTCGATGCCCTCGGCTTCCGTTTTCAAGGCAACTTCGTGGAGATGCGTACCCATGCGAACAAATCGCTCAAGCGTTTCGCGGTCGCGAATCAGCGAACGCTTTCTGATGACCAGGCGTCCACTGAGGATCGAAATGCTGATATCGTTGTTGCCCAGGAAGCGGCGGAGTGATTCAACGGCAACTTGCACGTCAGCATTCAGCAAATGCCGAATTGCCCGTTCCGAGTTGCCGCGGATCAGATAGCGGTCATCGAATTCGCGCGTACCGACTTCAATGTCCTGCATGCCGAGCATCTTGCCCATGCGATGCAGGAGTTGCTGAGGTGTGATGTCGCATCGCAATTGCCGATCCGGCCACATCAGGTGAAGTTGCGTATAGAGGCGGGGGTGTTTCCCGCCGGTCGAATGGATGTCGATCTTGGCGGGCGCCCCTTGCCAGCGGAATCGTATCCAGGGGCGCCCCATGAAGCCGCCGGGGATGCTCTCGCCACCCAAATGGGAGGCCACGTGATCGTAGACGTCATCCAGCGATCGGGCCTGCTGAAGGGCATGGTTGAAGACGAAAAGGACAATCGCTCCCATCACGCCGAACAACACCAGCAGCATGCCGAATTCTGCATCCACGATTCAGCCCCATTTCCGGGTCGGCTACGTTGGTCGAAAAGGATTGTCGGACGCGTTGGATGCGGCCGGCGGGTTGGCCGGGGCCGCGGAACGTGGTGCGACGTACCGCGTCTCCTGGCAACCGTAGACCGAGCAAGCGCCGTTGTATGTCCAGCAATCGTGGTGGTGGGGCGTCTTGCACCGCTGGCAGCAGACCATGTCATGCTCGATGGTGTCACCGCAGACCTTGCAGATGACGTCTTCCAGAGGCTGTGCGACATCCGAGCCCAGGAAGTCGATGCCAACCACTTGGGTCAACATGGCTTGATCGTATAACTCGAAGACCAACTGCACGAATTCTGCCAGATCCTCCTGGCGTTTTAGGTGCGTCGGTTTCTGAACCGTCAGGCGTCCGTGGTGGATCTTGAGGTAGAGATTGTCGTCATCTGCGAGCAACCGCAGTCGGTTCAATTGCCACCGCACCCCTTCGCTCAGGAGGTTCGCCGTTTCCGCATCGTCCCGCCCGTTAATGACGTAGTCGGTTTCAAATTCACGCTCGCTGATTCCCGACACTTGGGTACGAATCCCGGCAGGGTGAATGCGGTCGGGGTCGCGGTACAACTCAATTTGCAGTCTTGCGTTGGGCCAATCGAGTCGCATCTCTGCGCAGCGACCGGCCAACGGCGGAATGGCCCGAGCTTCACGAAAGAGGGCCCGCGTTGCTCCGTAACGAAAACGAATTCCTGGTCGACCAAAGACGCCCCCCGGCAGGTATTGGCCGGCGAACCGCTTGGCGACGTGGCGATAGGTGCGGCGCCGCTTGGCCGATCGCGCCTGGGCGCGTGCAATCGTCCCGATCGCAGCCGCGAACATCACCATTAGAACTAGGAACGCGAGGAGGCATTCCATCATGCATGCACTCGGAAACCAGGGGTTGCCACTCAACGGACTGCCAAGGCGACATCAGGCCAACGTGGACGAAGGCCGCGTCAGGGTTGCCATGCATTATGGCAGGTTGGATGGATGAAGTTCAATCATCCCCAATGTAGAGAACGTCGTCATTGCCCAGCGAATGCCGTCTGAGTGGTCCGGTGCGGATCGGTAACGTTGGCGTGGGCGTATCTTCACCGATGAAGAATACTTCTGCGGCATCACGGGCGGCGGGCAGCGAGAGTCGCTGGTCACCACGACGTTGATAGCGAATCACATTGCCGCCCTGAGGTGCGGAGCGGTCTCGTAGGACACGGTGGTCGACGGGAAGTTGCAACGTCAGCTCATCTTCAAACCAATTCTTGGCCGCATAATTGGTCGCCTTGTCCAAGTCCATGAACTGTGAACGGGCGACGTCCCACAAACGTTCGCAGACGACGTCCAAGCCCAGGTCCTGGTCCCACGGCAGGCCCACGTCCTTGAGATTGATAAAACCACTAAACGAGATGTTGGGATGGAAAATCGGCGTGATCCAACGGATATCCGGGGGGCGGCGTGGGTAGGAGTAGGGTAACCGTAAGTCGATTTTATGACGTTCGACAAGCTCGACATCGGCTCGCGGGCTGGTGTCCCGGCTGATCCCTTTGCCGTGGAGCGTAATCGAGTAACGGTCGGGTGGTTCCCCCGTGCACTCGAAGTCCAGGATATTGCTCGCTTTTTTCAAAGCGCGCATGGCCTCCAATTCAACGGCCAGACGCTCATGGCGTGCTTGTTGAGTCACATCACTGCTCCGTGTATCGATCAAGTCTAAACGGCCGAGCGCGATTCAGCAGCTCACACCCCGTCAGCGGGACAGGCACCGTTTGCGCCGACGGGCGGTTGTTCCGCAGTTGAATCTAATCGGCGGCGAAAAACGAGCCGGTCCCGGCTTGTCGCCGAATTGCGCTCGGTCATTTAGCGAGCTTCGTTTTCTTCACCTGACGCTGCGCTAGTTATTCGTCTCTCCCGAAGTTTCATCGGGTGATTCGTTGAAATCAAGTTCTTCTTTTTTGGCGTTGGCGACCGAAAAGGCGATTCCCGCGGCGAAGAGAACGGCCACTGCCGATCCGATGCCAATCCACGTCCACTTGGAAATGCCCACTTCTTGATCCGTGGTGGCTGCCTTGGGGGCCTCATCGGGGTTCTTGGCAACCACCAGATCGCCCTGGAGATTCACGTTCGTCTTTTTCAGCTCGTCAATGGTCTTGCTGAGGCTGGCGACGCGATCTTCCAGGTACTTGCTTCGGTCGGACTTGGACGCGAGGTCGAGTTTCAGTTTTCGCTCGCTCTCACTCAGGACCGCGTTGAAGGCGACCTGGCCGTGTAAGCTTTCCTGTAGTTCGGTGTTCTCTTTCGTCTTCTTGGCCAGTTCTTCCAGGACGCCCGCAGGCGTTCCATGCTGTGCACTGAGGAAGCGGTCGAGCACTTCCAGTTGGGCCCGCGTGTCTGCCGCAGCCGTGCGTGTTGCCGCCAGTTTTTCAATACTCTCCTGTAAGGCAGCAGCTTGCTGAAGTTCTGCGGTGGACGCTTCTGGCGGCATCAGCAAACGCGCCGCGATCACCGCAATCAAGCAAGCTTGCATGGCAAGCACGCCCAAGATGGCGATCGATTGCCACGCCGGCTGGTTGTCAGAGATGTTGACCACCGGAGCCGGTTGAGAACCGCTTCGGAAGCGTAGGTCCTGAGCCATGTCGAACTTTCCTTCTAAGTGTGCTGCGAACTCGGCCAGCTCGCCTTCGCGAAACCGCGACGCCGTCACGAAAAAACCACCCGTACGCCGAATGCGTTCGGATTCATCGCCTGTCCATTGAAAGAGGCCGCGATCTTGCCGGCAGGGGTCGATCACCAGCGCGACGTCGAGCCGCTTGTTGAAGAAGTTGTCACAAATGAACATGTCCATCCCGGACAGAAAGACGCCCCAATCGGGATGGGTGTGGTACCAACCGACAATTTGCAAGTCGTCCGGAAATTCGTCCCGTTCGCGTGTGATTTCAGACCACGTGTCGTGCGTAAACTTGAAGCTGCCCTTGGTGCTCTCATAATGTTTCGCGCGAAGGCTGTCGGTGATCAGCACAAATGGACGCCCGTTGGCGTCTTCGTATTGGCCACCCAGCATGACGCCGCCCAACTCGACATCGGTATCGGTCAGGGCATGCGCTTCCATATCGGCCAATGAATCCATGTCCACAAAGATCGGCAAGTCCTCGTCGACGGGGTCGAAGATCGAGGCGACTGCAAAGTGCTTGTTTTCGTCGGGGCGCAGCCGGACTTCGGGTCGAGCTTCTTCGAGATCGCCGAATTCTATGTCCACGTGATTCGCCTGCCGGACAATGTGTTTACGAGGTCCATTTGGTTCGCTTAAACGCTCATCGCGGTGTCACGGTCCGACTCCAGCAGATACACCTGCTCGCCGTCGGAAGATTCAACACGGACGATGTCGTAGGGCGGGATTCCCAATTCGCACAATCGGTAGCTCGCCAAGTCACTGGCAGTGGTGACACCATGTTGCAAGTCCGGCTTACACGTCTGCTTGCATTCCGGACAAACGGCTTGTTGCATGCTGACTTCCTGAAGTGGTCGCATGATTGGTTGGCTCGTCTGGCACTGGGGGCAGTCGATCTTCACAACCAGATCGCGTTCGAGGGACAGTTGTAGCGGGCCGCTGGTCGTGGTCTGTTGTCGAATTGCCGCAAACAGCTGCTCTGCGGTATGCTCGCGCGCGGAGATCGGCAAGGCCGTTGGTGCCGGATAAGTCTCGTGACTGAGGCAGTCATCCCGACGTTGAAAGGCAGTCTTGTAGACCTGATTCGAGATGCCGTTGTAGACCGTCGCGCCGCCGGCGTCGACCGGCATGCCGTGAATCAGCTTGAGCGCTTCCTGCACTTGCAAGCCACCAATCATCGACGAAATCGTGGGGGCCGTGGGCACCTTGCCCGCTTGCAAGTCTTCCTGGCGCAGTAGAGGACAACTGTAACGCAGGTTGATCAGGCGATAGTCATTCTCCGTCATGGCGCATTCGTAACAGGCGCTCTCTGGCGGCGTGAAGACTTTGACAACACCGTTGATCTCCTGAATACCGCCGTCAATCCACGGTGTTCCCACTTTCCAGCATTGGCGATTGACCCACAGACGCGCCTCGCGATTATCTAAACAACCAATCACCACATCGACGTCACGAAACATTCCCAGACCGACATCGGTGATGATGTTGGCCAGCATGGGTTTGACGCGGGTGTCCGGGTTCATGTCGCGGATCGCATCGGCGGCCGCTTCGGCTTTCGCACGACCGCAGTCACGGTGTCGAAAAAGGACCGAGCGGGTCAAGTTGGATTCCTCGATGTGATCGAAGTCGACGACGTAGGCGGTGCCGACACCCAGCAGGGCGAGATTCTTGAGGACCTCATTGCCCAGAGCGCCGGCGCCGACAACCAACACTTTCGCCGCGGCGAGCTTGCGCTGATCCCACCAGGCGATCAGGCGCAGACGGGAATAGCGGTCGTCGTCGTCAATCAATAACGTCTGGTCAGGCATCCGGCTGATTTCACTCCCCGAGTTGGTAAGCATGCTGTCACGGTCGCGGCTTGTCGTCCCAGACACAGACAAAGCCGCAGTCCGCGACCTGGTCTTGTCGCCACTGGAAGAATCCGAGCTCCTGGCGCTGCGGATCAACGACCATCGCAATCTGCCAGGGTTGGCTGAAGAAGTTGCGGTGGATGAACAGGTCATAGGCGGAAAGGAAGATTCCAAAGTTAGGATGGGTATGGTGCCAGCCGATAACCACTTCGTCGGCGAACTTCGTTTCCACTTCCTTGTTCAATTCCGACCATGTTTCGTGGGTAAACGTCAAGGATGCAGCACGGGAGCGCGTTTCCAATGCCGGGAGAAAGTGTCGCACTTCGACATACATTCGCCGGTCTTCATGTAATCCACCCACCAGGAATCCGCCCCGCTCGCGCGAGACATCCTGCTCGGAAAAATCCAAGATCTCCTCCAGCACGGCCTCGTGCACGAAAATCGGCAACGCGTCGGGGAAGATCTCGCCCATCGCCGATCCCCCAGCTTGACCGTTGGTTGCCGGGGCCGGTTTGGGAATGGGCTGGATCATGTAAGTTTCCATACGCGGCGCGTGTCGCGGTCACGGCCGACCGAATCGATCCGGCGCCGTGCATCCGACCTGGCTAGTCGATAAACAAAATGTCTGGATCTTCCGGTTCGACAATCTCGGCATCAATGATCTCGTCACTGCCGATAAACATGACGTCCTCGGGTGCACGTGGCACAGCAGAAATAGGGGGCTTGGCGACATCGTTCGGCGACGCTCCGACGCCAGCCACTTTGTCTCGCAGTGACCGTTCGTCGATCGGCAATGGAAACGAATCCTGCGTCTTGGCCCACAGAGCCGCTTCTCGATTGTAAGGGCTCTCGACATCAAAATTCGCGTAGCGAATCATGTCCCACAACATGCCACACAATTCGTCCAGGTTCAGGCTGGGAACCCAATGCGTTCCGTAACCTCCCAGGCAGACGACGCCGCTGCCGGAGATATTCGGATGGAAAATGGGGGTCTTCCAGGAGAGTTCGGGCATCATTCGCGGATACGAAGCGCCGAGATCAATGGCGACTTCATGGTATTCGCGCACGAGCACATCCGGCGCACCGTCGGTGCGCCAAAATCCACGCCCACGAAAGCGAACTAAGTAGGCCTCGGGCGGTCCGCCATAAAGAGCACCGGGTACGGTGAAGTCCAGAATCGAACTGTCGTCCCGCAGTTTTTCCAATGACCTGAGGTCGGTCCGCAGCCGGCGCGTACGCGGCGACTCACGCATGCATGAGCTCCCCTGTTGTTAGTCCTGACAGGTCTTCGGCGGTGCGTCGAAACGGCGATGTCGTCACGCCAGCGCGCCGAAGGTCGATATCGCAACCATCCCACGGTTGCATTCGGCAGTGATCGCCCGCGCGGGCACTTCTTGCCAACGCCCCAGAACAACGGTGTCCGACGTCGTCGTAGCGATCGTCGCCAAACGGCGGATGTCCATGCGCTGGCGAGCGTTGCGACAACAATGATGATTCGACGGATGCTTAGCCGGCAACAATTTCAGGGTACACGATCAGGTGATCGCCTTCGCCTACCACCGCTTCCAACAGGGTTTGGTCTTCGCGAAGACGCTTGCCACCTTCTTTGTGGTCGAGGCTGTAGCTCATCGGTTGTCCATCGGGACCCATCACCGGCAAATTCATCTTGGTAATAATATTGGGCAGAATACGCTTGACCGTGACGGTGTCCGCGATCACGGCATCCACGGATTTGGCACCCGTCTGATCGAGAAACGTGACGCGTGTTCCTTTGCGTTCTTCACTTTGGTCGGACATCGGGCAACTCCACTAGACCACAAGGACCAATAACTACGGATCGACAATTCATGTCGCGACCGACGGGCACCGGCGAATCGCCCCATTCCCACCGCGACACCTACCCCGATCAAACTTCCAAAGATCAACTTTCGGCAAGCCAGACTGTCTGAACAACGGGCTGACTGACCCTTGCTGGGCAGGGGAAACCGAATGGATTCCTGTGGGGTATTCGTTCCGGTTGGCCATATCTTAGCGGATCTGAAAACTCATTCCAAGCGTCTGGTAATCAGCGTAACTACCTGTCGTTTCAACGGCTTGGGTGACTAGGGCGACGGATCGACGGCAACAATCTTCAACTCCAGACGCCCCATCACGTCGAAGACCGGAAGAATCGCCGTGTACCCACTGGCACCGGCCAGATTGGACTCGGCAACTTTCAGGTGAGCTGCCCCGATCCCCCCCTGTCCCAAGGTGGCATCCAGGGGAATCCAGTGGCGGTCGATCCAGACTTCGGTCCACATGTGGTAGGCGAATCCCCCCGCCTGCCCGTAATAAACCAGGCCAATCGCCACTCGGGCCGGTATCTGGCGTGCTCGGCAGACCGCCGCCAGCAACATGGCGTGTTCCGTGCAATCCCCCTGTCTGCTCTGGGCAACCTCGGCCGCGGAAGCGATCGCCTGCGAAAACTCGGTCACATCAACCAGCTCCTGGATCCGTTTCTCCAGCGCCTGGGCCACGAACCACGGATTGGATTGGTCGGCGGCGACCGAACCAGCAATCTTGATCACGGCCGGATCGTCGCTCTGGATCAGGTTGTTGGGGGCAAGATCGTCGTCGGTCGGCGGCTGGCTGGTGCCGAGTGCTCCCCCGGTGGCGGTTTCCGGTCGCAGGGCGATGACCGTGATTTCGGCCGTATGTTCGTCGAGTCGTTTGACGGACTGGGTTGGGCCCGATGGAAACGTCTCGGTCGGATCGCCGTCTTGGATCGCAGCGCGGTACACAATGTTTTGGGTGAGATGTGGTCTCGCCAGTCGCCGCGCGACCTTGACCACCGAGGCGGCGCCAAGATCGAATGCCGGCCCGGAACCGGTCCGCAACGCGATTTCGCGGTTCGTGCGATACGTCTCCTGGTTTAGCGCAGGGATCGATGTTTTCAGCGTTTCACCCTGCTCATCGGTCCAGATCACCGACTCGATCTGCGTGCCGCCAATCTTTGTGCTGCTTTCAATCCGCAACAAAGTACGTTCGCCGGATAGCAGTTTGGTCGTTTCATAGCCGACTGCGGTAAACTGGCTTTCGCCCACCATATTGAAGACGGCCATCAGCGACTTGACCGTTCGTTTCTCTCCGGGCTTCATCGGTTTGTTCTGCAGCGATTGCTCGGTGCCAAAAAAGCCGCTCCATTGCGGATCCCAGGCCAGGGCCGTTTTTTCCGCTTTGCCGGGTGTCGTGGTTGTGAGATGCAGTTGCCCCCGTTCAAACCTGCCGGTGGTCGAAGTGTCGTTGGGAGGTGTGCCCATGGAACTGGAAAATCGGACCAGACGCCCATCGGGATGCTCGACCGAAGTCACCGCGATTTTTTGCTCGACGGTCTGGTCAAAGCGTTTCATCGACATCTGGCTCTCCGCTTTGATTTGAACGAGTTGCTGATCGTCTTCTGGCAACGGTTCAAATCGCGTTCGCGTGTGGCCGACCTTGGTGCCGCCCATAAACACGGCGTCCCAAGTCTCGCGCTCGAGCTCAGCTGTGGAGCCGGGCTGGGGATCACCCGTCGCGCCCTGAGCGCCGGCCACCGTTGGTGTCGCGTCTGGAGTCGCGGATGCTGGCGCCGGTGTCGTCGACGTTGCGTCCTGCGGTTGGCAGCCGAAAAAGCTCGGCATAGCCAGCAGCAGTGCGCAGCCGAGGCCGATTATTGCAGGCACGTTTGGCCCAGTTTCTCGCTCCATTCGTATCCGGTTCAGCACGCCCATCTCTCCTTGTTCTCCAAGCTCTGCGTTGCCCGCTCAATCGGTAGCATTGGACAGTATAGTGGAGTCCGGCTGTGAAGCCGTGCCCAATCTGACGGCTCGGCAAGTTGCGGACCAAAAATAATTGGGGTTCTGTTCTTGACGCGCCCTGCATGTCGCAAGCAGGGTGCTAGAATTTTCCTGAACGGCGGGCGTATCCGCTGTTTTCACGCGAAGGCCGACCCATTGGTTGCGGCCGATCTGCCCGATTGAAGCGAATATTCGGGCTGGATTTGGCGACCTGTGACGCGACGGTCAACGCGCTGAAAAAAGGGTCTCAGTGGGCCCAAACCGTAACCTACGATTGGTCATCGAAAGCTCTTCCGTTGGCATTTGTGCCGTCCCCCCCGAATACGAGCTCGCCTGAATAACACCTAGAGGACGACGATGGGCTTTTTGAAACAGTTTTTTCGCAACGTGCTGCACGACGAGCCAACTACGGTCAGCCCGAGTAGCTTTGAACACCTCAGCGAGGAAGAGCTGGAGACCCACTTAGGGGTCCAACGCTACGGCAACTTCCAATTAACCGAGGCGGTACGTCCTTCCTACGATCTCCAGATCGTTCCCGAGCAGGGCTACCGCCACGACGTCTACCGGGACGAAGAGTCCAACACGACGGTGCCGGTCATCATGGCGTCCGCCTCGGCAGACGTGCTGTTCGAGCTGTTCATGGAATTGATCGAACCGTTGGGTGATCAGTTGGACGTCGTGCTGGAGACCAGCCACAATCGCTCCGGCGGACACCAGGATCTCTATCGCGAACACATCGATGCCCCGGTGCTGAAGAGCGTCTTGTGGGACTTCGAGGATATGCTGCTCAACGATGGGTGCACCGGCATCGCGGTCCTGAACCCAGGGATTCCGCAAGAGGTGCAGTTCGACGAGCACAAGCTGCTGATCGTTTACGGTCAACCGCTGATTAATTTTGAGGCCATCATGCGATCGTACAACGTTGGTCCCCGTGATGAGATCAAGTTCATCACCGAAGCGGAACACGTGCATTCGTCGAACGACACCTACGTCGACCAATTCGACGAACTCAAATTACGACTCGGCATGGACTGCACCTTCGACTAAATCCGCCATTCCACCGCAGCCGCTCTTCACGAGCCAGACCCCGCCCGGTCTGGCTTGTGGCGTTTCTTGGCTGGACGCCGTCCATGTTGGCACGCGGAGCATGCCACCCGTACATGCGCCACGTAGCGATGATCGTTTAAAGCTGCATCCTTGCGACCGGCATTGTTTTCTTGGAACACATCCGCATCCTTCGCCGAATCGGACAGGCACCGATGCAGCGGCTAAGATAGGTCGTAGGCCGGACGCTCGCCTGCACCTCGCGGCGATCCGGCGGCAACGATTGGAACATCCGTCTCACCACCAGATTCATTTCATCGCCATGCAGAAATTCGCCATTCCATTTGACGCCATCATTCGCTCCACCGTCCTCCACGGTTCCACCACGTGGCGTGCCGTCCTGATCGCGAGCAGCCTGTTTCTCGGGACGCTGCTGGCCACGGCGCCGACGATGGCGGCAGCGCCTCGTCCCAATATTTTGTTTATCTTCGCGGACGATTGGGGCTGGGGGGACCTTAGCTGTCATGGGCATCCCTACGTGAAGACGCCCAACATCGATCGCTTGGCAAAAGAAGGGACGGACTTTCATCGTTTTACCGTCGCCAGCGGGGTCTGTTCACCCAGTCGTACGGCGGTGATCACCGGCCATTTTCCGGCCCGCTACAACATTGACGGGCACTTTGCCTGGGTGCCCAGCAATGCGAAACGGAACATGCCGGACTGGTTGAGCCCCACCGCGCCCCTCCTGCCGCGGTTTCTGCAACAGGCCGGCTACGCGACCGCGCATTTTGGCAAGTGGCATCTCTCCAACAACATGATTCCCGACTCGCCATTGCCGAGCCAGTATGGTTACGATCAGTACGGAGCGTTCAACTGTGCCGGTGAGCAGATGCCGGTTCACGAAGATGCCCGCCATGCCATCGCGTTTATCGAGCAAAGCCACCACGCCGGCAAACCGTTCTTTATCAACCTGTGGCTGCACGAACCGCACACGCCGTTTCATACCGTACCCAAGTACCGCTGGCGCTTTCGCGACTTGGACGAGCCGGACAATATCTATGCGTCCGTGTTGTCGCATGCCGACGACCGGATTGGAGAAGTCTTGGATGCCTTGGATCGTTTGAAGTTGGCGGACAACACCCTGGTCATTTTTTCTTCCGACAACGGCCCGGCACGGGCCTCACGGCCGACCGAGCTCGCGCTGATGCATGACACGGCGACGGGGGCCGGCTATGGCATTGGTGCTGCCCGTGGCGTCACCGGCGGTCGGAACGGCTACAAAGGGGCGCTGTTTGAGGGCGGGATCGGGGTGCCGTTTATCGCGCGGTGGCCCGGCCAGGTTGCGGCGGGCCAGGTCGACGATACGACGCTGATTTCCGCGGTCGATCTGTTGCCCACGTTTTGCGAGATCGCGGGAGCGACGCTGCCGGACTCGTACCAGCCGGATGGGACGAGCCAGTTGGCCGCACTACGGGGCGACCGCACGGCCCACCGCGAGAAACCGCTGTTCTGGAAAATGAACTCGGCGTGGCCTGCCCGCCCGACGCAACCGTATCATTGGGTATCCTACGCCGTCGTCGATCACAACTGGAAGTTGCTCGCCAACCGCGACGGCAGCTACCTGGAGCTGTTCGACATCGTGGCGGATCCCTTTGAACGCGCCGACGTCAAGGAAGACCAGCCGAATGTTGTCGCCCGATTGGTCGACAAACTCTCGCAATGGAAAGCTACCCTGCCGGCCAAGCCGAGCGGCGAGGTGTTTTCAGCAGAGCGGTCGCCATAAGGGGAGCGGCCATGGCAGCGAACCATTGCCATGGGCCGTGACTCCCGGAAAACTCGTCATGTACCGCGCGAGCCATTGGTGTTGTGGGCTTCTCAATGCCGTCGGCGTCGCAGTCTGAAGATGACGCACCGCGTGCAGGACCGCTCGTCGCCCGGCATTCGCGACCGAATGGGGCGAACGGCGCACGACGTGCGCTGGCGAACGATGTTCTTGGCGAATGACCGAACTGTTTCGCGACGGATCGCGCGAATTCAGTTGTGGTCAGGATTCAATCGCGTTAGACTCACAGAATGATCCCACATTCATGATTTCTTCATTTTCTTGTTACCGAGGTATTCCCCATGAAACGGCGGTCGCGCGGATTCACTTTGGTCGAACTGTTAGTGGTCATTGCCATCATTGGAATTCTAGTTGCGTTGCTCTTGCCAGCTGTGCAGGCGGCTCGAGAGGCTGCTCGACGAATGTCGTGCAGCAACAATTTGAAGCAACTTGGTTTGGCGTGCCACAACTATCACGACACTTACAAGATTTTCCCGCCGGCCATACTGGCCAGCGGCCAGCACACGAGTAACCCTGGCTTGATCAGCAACGTCAAGAATACGACCGGTTGGGCATTGTTGCTGCCGTTCTACGAACAGGGCCCGGCGCACGATCAGTACAATTTCGATGTTTGCTCCAGCAGCGCCTCACGGTATGGCAAAGTGGTTGGCAACGACACGATCAATCAAGCCATTTATGGAGCGAAGTATAGCATCCTGGAGTGTCCATCCCATGTTGATGCAGGCGAAGTGCGGTCAAATCGGCCAGGCACCAATGACTTGTACAGCATGCGTGATGCTCGGCGAACTAGCTATGCATTTTCGAGCGGCAATTACGGCGATGATAATTCGATCTATCCCAACCTGATTTCGCGGCGACTTTCGGGACTGGGTGCCTTCGGCAGTAATGCGTCGGCTCGGTTGGACGACATCTCCGACGGAACCAGCAATGTGCTCGCCCTGGGAGAATCCGTGGGCGGACGAAGCAAGGCCAACGCCAACTGGGGACCATGGGGGCTGACCGGTGTCCGCACCTGCTGCTTCGCACGCGTCATGGCCAATGATAATACCGCCGTGCCGGGAACCCCCTTGGCGTATACCGCGGCGCAGTCGCGCGATTTTCACATCAACTCTGCATACAACAACGATCCTCAGGGCAGGCATTTCGCTTGGACGTTCAGTGGCTATCATCCGGGTGGTGCGATGTTCACGTTGTGCGATGGATCTACGCGATTTATTACTGAAACGGTGGACTATTTGACGCTTGTTCGCATGGCACGCATCCTCGACGGTGAACCTGTCGGTTCAATTGATTAGCCTCCGAGGCTGTCCCGTTGTGCCTCCGCACGCTGCGGTTGCCTGAACTTCTGTTTCATCGATTTCGATATCGAACGCGACTCGCGTTGCGTTATTTTGCTACCGAGTTAACCATAAAGGATCGTTGATGAATCCCAAGCTGGTCGTTTCTGCATTGGTCGTATGTTTCGTGATGTCACTGGCAAGCGGTTGTGGACCGGCCAAGAGACCCACCGTAAAAACGGCCAAGATCTCAGGGACCGTAAAGCTCAAAGGGCAAGCGTTAGCCGGTGCAACAGTCAATTTTCTGGCCGCCGATTATGCGGGAGTGGCGACAACCGACGCCGCCGGGCATTACGAGCTGGATGCTCAGCCGGGCGAAAACACAATCTATATCACCAAGTACGAAGGTGTGGGACCAGATTTCGACGAAACCATGACCGTTGAGTCGGATATGCCCGGCGGCGGACCAAAGCAGCTCGTCCCGAAAGAATATAGCGAAGCCAGCTCGTCCACCCTCCGATTCACGGTTCCGGACGAAGGCTCAGAAGCCGCAGATTTTGATTTGAAGTAGCGCCCCGTGTCGAGCAACCTACGATACACCGACGTTCTTGTTTTATTTTAGGTGTCATCCTTTCCTCTCACTTTTTTCTCAGGGAGTCTTTACGATGAGTAGACCCCAACCTGACCGTATGCAGCGAGCCGGTTTCACGCTGGTCGAGTTGTTAGTTGTGATTGCCATCATTGGCGTGCTGGTAGCACTACTGTTGCCGGCGGTACAGGCTGCCCGCGAAGCGGCCCGCCGTATGTCGTGCAGCAACAATATGAAGCAGATCGGCATCTCGCTGCACAACTATCACGATACGTTTAAAGTTTTCCCACCGCCGTCGCTGGATGCTCCTCCCCAGCGGAATCGACTGGCCTGGACCGTGCATCTGCTGCCATTCATTGAACAGTTGCCCTTGTACGATCAGTTCGATTTCTCGCGTTACTACAATCAGGCGCCCAACTATGACTTTGGCTTGATCGCAATTCCCACCTACCACTGCCCATCCAATAAATCGAAACGAGCGTCCATTGGCAACGGCGGTGAGGCCATCGGCGGCGTCGGGACGTTCACGACGAATTACTACGGCGTGATGGGCCCCAAAGGTACGAATATCACAACCAACACGGCCTATCCGTGGTCCAACGCGGGAGGCCATGGCGGTTTCGCCAATTCGGGGTTGTTCCAGCAGAATATCAGCAAGCGATTTGCTCACGTGACCGACGGTACATCCAATTCGTTCGCCATTGGCGAGATCTCCTGGGACGATCGCGGCGGTCGACGAACGCGTTACCGGTTGTGGAGTCGTGGCCATCAGCAGAATAACTGGATGGCGCCCGCGAAGAATATTGCCAATCAAATCAACTCGGATCAGACATCGGTCTTCAACGATATGAGTTTTGGCAGTTCGCATCCGGGAGGATGTCAGTTCGTCATGGCGGACGCCTCCGTGCAGTTTGTTGCCCAGACGATTGATTTTTCCATTTATCAGGCCGTTGCCAGCGTCGACCAGGGAGAAGCGCTGCAACTGCCGTAGTCGGTGGTCGGAGCCTTGTCATGTCAGCGCCCTTGCGAGAGGTATTATGATTCTTCGGCGGTATACGATTGTTGTTGTTCTACTGGCGTGCTTGCCGGTGCTGGGCGGATGCGGTGGCGTCGACGAGGGGCCAGCCCGATATCACGTAGCGGGCGCCGTTACCTATCAGGGTGAACCGATTCCACGCGGGACGATCCAGTTTCAACCCGATGGCACCAAGGGTAACAGCGGGCCCGCGTCGGATGCCGAAATCGTCGACGGGCGTTACGACACCTCGAAGCAGGGGACCGGAACCATCGGTGGGCCGCACATCGTCGTGATTCAAGGATTTGACGGTAAGGCCAACCCCGAGGAAGAATTGTTGCTCGGCATGCCTCTGTTCTCGGACTTTCGCACGGAAGCGGACATGCCCAAGTCAGTGGAAATCGGGAACGTCGATTTCAAGGTCGAATAACTGGCGGGTGGGCTCACGGCCTATCGGCTGCTGCTGTCCTGACCTTCCACGAACTCGCGGAGCCAGATCAGGTCTTCGCGGCATTCGTCCAGCGATTCGCGGAGGCCGAGGAATTCGCCACGGAAGCGACGCCAGCCCCACCAGGCCGCCAGTACGCCGCCCGCCAGCAGGCCGCATCCGGCGGACAATGTGACCCAGGGGAAATCGCTGGCCAGCCGTGCGTCGAGTTGACCGGCCAGGACCACCGTCAGGACGGGTAACGCCGAGATCGCCGCCACGCACCCCGTTCCGCTCAGCACGCTGAATCGTTTTGCAGCCGCCAGGTCGCTCTGGAGCTCAAGTTGGGCCAGTTGCCAGCGGAGCGTTGCCATCTCGACGACATTGCCCAGTGACTTGCTGTCGGCCGCCACGGCCCTGACCCGTTCGCCGGGTATCGGAGGTTGCGACGGTTCAGGCATGATCGGGCTCCGCCGAGGATGCCGCGGTGGTCGCGTCGTCGCTGGCGAAAAAACGTTCGAGCAGCTTGATTATTTCAGCCCACCTTCCGCCCGCGAGCCATTGTGCTAACGATTCGGTCGCTCGATGGACGGCGCCGGTTCGCGCGGTCAACTGGGCCACCAGCATGCCGACCCCTGCGGCCGTGGCCAACGCCACAATTGGATGCTCCTGGATCTGCTGTTTCCAGGCGCCAGGCAACAGGCTGCCCCGACCCAGTTGCGACGTCTGCCTGCCAATACGTCGCCGGGAACGGGCGATGCGGGCGTGCAACTGACGCCGCTGTTCGGCGGCTTCGCGCCGTTGAATGGCTGTGTTGAACATGTGATTCGGCAGGAGCCCGGTGGCCTCTCATATGCCGTTCGACTACCGCCGAAACAGGCGTCCCAAACAATATCCGACTGAGGCTGCCGCCATGACGCCCAGCCCAGGATGTTTACGCACGAATTCCAGGGAGGTATCCAGCAACTCGCCGGTGGTCTTGCTTTTTAGCCATGCCACGCGTTCGACCGCTTCCTCGCGAACTTGTTCCAAGAGTGCTTCGGCCGCCTGCAGTTGCTCGCGGGCGGCTGCGACCTGTTCTTCGGCGGATTTCACATCGGTGTCCGCTTCGACGTCCGCGTCCGCAGTCGCTGCCGCTGGCGGACGACTTGGTCTGGCTGACTTTCTTTTCGCCATGCTGATTCTCTCGAATGTGATCCTTTACGTGTCGCGCACAAAACCAGGCGGCGCGCGAAAGGCCTTGCATGATCGTACCTTACCGAAAGGCGGCAGATGCGTGGCACGCCCGCAGGTAGGGGGCGCGAATCCGGCGGCCGCTTGCCACGACCCGCAAAACCGCGCCAAAGGTACGGCGTCGACTTCGTTAACGACTTGGGCAGCGCCACCTTGGGATGCACTATCTTGCCCGGCGAACCTCTTCCGCCGCGAAGTCGGGCAACTTCGAAAGCTAACTGACCGAGTGCAATTCGGCGACGATCCAGGACCGGCTCGTTTTTCGCCGCCCA
>JAUIHJ010000063.1 GCA_030432015.1 bacterium | reverse complement strand
TCGCCGGACGATGGGCCGTCGGCATACCTTGCCGAGGGCGAGGGCGACGTGTCCGTGCAGTTACGCTTGGAAGTGACGGATACCGAGGGTGCGTTGATCTCGTCGGCCTTTGTGGGCGAGAGATTTCACCTAAACGTCTACGTTCAGGACAAGGTTGACCCGGCGGAAGGCGTGTTCGCTGCCTACCTTGACATTGCCTACGAGGCTGGCATCGTCGACGCGCACGATCTGGTCTATGGGAATGTCTATAACAACATTTTGACCGGCAGCACGAAAGTTGACGGTGTCGTTGACGAGGCGGGCGCAGCGGGCAACCTGCAACCATTGGGCGGGGACGAGTTGTTTCTCTTCCGGGTGCCATTCACAGCGGTGGCGCCGGGTTCGGTGAACTTCCAAGGCGAGCCGGCCGACATCGTGCCGCAGAGCGATGTCCTGCGATATGGGAATGACCTCAAGATTCCAACGAATGAGGTCGTGTATGGCAACGCCCAGATTGAGATTCAACTACCGTCGGTGGTCGATTTTGACTTTGGAGACGCACCGGACCCTACGTTCGCAACGTTGTCATCCAACGACGGGCCGTATCATCTCCTGTATGCGAATGCACCCCGCTTGGGAGCTACGGTCGACGCGGACACCGATGGCCAACCCAACGCGACCGCCACGGGAGACGACGACGACGGCAGCAACGACGACGATGGCATCGTCAATTCACCGCGATTCGCGGCGGGCCGGCCCGTGACCGTTGAGGTTGACGCACCGCTGGGCGGCATGCTGGACGCCTGGATTGATCTGAATGCGAACGGGATATTCGATCACCCGGCCGAGCATCTCAACCAGGGGGAATCGGTCGAATTGGACGCGGGCATCAATTCGATTGACGTGACCCTGCCTGACACGGCGGTACCGGGTCTCCGAGGTGCTCGGCTCCGGATCAGTACATTCGGCCATTTGAACCCCACCGGTCCGGCGGGCGATGGCGAGGTCGAAGACTACCTGGTCCCGATCGATCGCGCATTCATTGTCAATTCAACCAACGACGATGGCGATACGAACTTGGGTGATGGGATTTGCGATACGGGTGCAACGGTGGGTGAGGATGCCGAGTGTACCTTGCGGGCGGCCATGGAACAGGCCAATGCGACGGGCAACACATCGGCTGGCCCCGACCGCATCTTTTTTGACATTCCTGGCGACGGCACTCAGACGATTTCGCCGGCCGCGGCGTTGCCGACCATTACGGCTCCAGTGGTCATCGACGGCACGACTCAGGTCGGGTATGCAGGCATGCCACTCATTGAAATTGATGGTTCCGGCGCTGGCGCGGGCGTCAGCGGGCTGACCATCGTTTCAGGCGATACGAGTGTCCTGGGTTTGGCCATCAATCGCTTTGCCGCCAACGGAATCCTGCTGTCCAGTGGCGGCGGCAATACGATTCAGAAGAATGCGATCGGCACCAATCCATTGGGCTTGGTCGATTTAGGGAACAACTCGCACGGCGTCCTGATGTTTAATTCGTCCGACAACCTGGTGGGCGGTCCGACGCCGGGCGAAGCGAATGTCATTTCCGGGAACACCGGCCACGGCGTGTACATCACCCGCGCCGGTTCGTCCAACAACGAAGTTAAGAGCAATCTCATCGGGTTGGGCAGCAACGGCCTGAATGTACTCGGCAATGGCGGCGCCGGGGTCCGGATCGATCAAAGCGCCAGCGGCAACATCATCGGGGGATCGGGCAACATCATCTCCAGCAACGCGTCAGCGGGCGTGGTGATTGTGGGTGCCGGCAGTACCAACAACACGGTTGCGGGGAACAAGATCGGCACGGATATCTCAGGCCTCTTGCGACGCGGCAATCTGGCCAATGGCGTCGCCATCGAAAACGCCCCGGGCAACCAAATTGGCGTCCCCGGGGATGGCAATTTGATTTCTGGCAACGCCATCAATGGAATTTCGCTTTCCGGCACCGGGACGACGGGGACGTTGATCCAGGGCAACATGATTGGCCTCGATATGACGGGCGAGGCGGCGCTCTCGAATCGACAGAATGGCGTGGACGTCTTCAATGCACCCAGCAACACGCTGGGCGGACCGGCCGAGGGGGCCGGCAACATCATCTCAGGCAACGACCAAAACGGCTTGTTCGTCTTCGGAGCGAGTGCCACGGGTAACAAGATCGAAGGCAACTTCATTGGCACGAACGTCGACGGTGACAGTGCGGTCGGTAATCGTCAATTCGGCGCCGTGATCCGCGAGGCTCCGAATAACACGCTGGGCGGCACCGCGCCGGGCACAGGCAACGTTGTTTCCGGAAATCTGCAGCCCGGGGTTGCCATCCTTAACACCGGAGCGACCGGCAACGTGGTCATCGGCAACTTGATTGGTACCGACGTGACGGGCATGCAGGATGTCGGCAATGACAATACAGGCGTCTTGATCTGGAAGGCGCCCGGAAATCGTGTCGGCGGCACGACCGCCGCGGAACGGAATGTGATTTCAGGCAACGCCCTTTTCGGGGTCCGTGTCTCGACTTTCCTGGCCGCTGACAACGTCGTGCAGGGGAACTACATCGGCACCGATATTACGGGAGCGGCACCGCTGCCCAACGACGATACCGGGGTCAACCTGGCGAACACACAGAATGTCATCGTCGGCGGCGACACTCCGGGTGCCCGGAATGTTATTTCCGGCAATGGAAATCATGGCGTGGTTTTGACCGGCGGAGGTTCCCGCGGCAACCGCGTGCAAGGCAACTTTATCGGGGTCGATGCCAGCGGCACTCAAACGCTTGGCAATTCGAAAATCGGCGTCCAGATCTCTGACGGCTCCCGCGAGAATCTTATCGGCGGCGCGACGGCTGGCACCGGCAACGTGATCTCAGCGAACGGCGCCAATGGCGTACTGTTGACCGACGAGGCCACCAACGGAAATCTGGTGGCAGGGAACCTCATTGGCACCGACCTCACAGGCACCGTCGACCTGGGCAACGCCAGCAACGGAATTGGCATTGTTGATGCCCACACGAATACGATCGGCGGGACCAGTTTGGCCGCACGGAATGTAATTTCTGGAAACGATTTGTTTGGCGTAAGTATTTCCGGCGAGACGGCAACCGGCAACACCGTCAGCGGCAACGCGATTGGCACCGATATCACCGGGACCCAGGACCTGGGCAACGCTAGCACCGGCGTGCTCCTGGCGGCACCAAACAATACGATTGGCGGCACCGAAGTGGGTGCCGGAAATCTGATTTCCGGAAACAATTTTGTCGGCATCCGCATCAACGGAAGTGCCACCACCGGCAACAAGATCCAGGGCAATCTGATTGGCACTCAGGGCGACGGAACCTCGCCGCTGGGCAATACCGGCCAAGGCATTCGCATCGATTTGGCGAGCGACAATCTGATCGGCGGTGTCGATGGAGGCAATGTCATTGCCAGCAACTCGAGCCACGGCCTGGTGATCCTCGGGGCCGCGACCGGCAACGCCATACAAGGCAACGAATTTTTCTCCAATGGCGGACTGGGCATCGATCTCAACTTGAATGGGCCGACGCCGAACGACACAGCCCCGGGTGACGAAGATATCGACACGGGCCCCAACAATCTGCAGAACTTCCCCGTGCTGGTTTCTGCCGCATTGGCGGCCAATCTGACGATCGAGTATTCCATTCCGACATTGCCGGCTAACGCAACGTACGACATTACGGTCGAGTTCTTCTTGGCCGACGTCAGCGGTGCCGAAGGGCGCACGTTTCTCGGCTCTGACACGTACACGGTGGACGACGCGATCGGCACGACCTCGATCACCATCCCGGCAGTTGGAGCGAGTCTGAATGACCGCGTCGTCGCCACAGCGACGGATGCTGACGGCAATACGTCTGAATTCTCCGCCAATATAGCGATCACGGCGTTTGGGACCCCGGACAACGGCCCTGGCGAAGGGGCGGCTGGCGAATTCGTCGCCTCCGATCTTGCCTCGTCCAACGCGATTTCATCGACTGAGGTCAGTGCCCCGTGGCAGAACCCGATTGATCGCCACGACGTCAACAACAATGGAGTCGCGGGCGACCCCGTGGGAGACATCTTGTCGCTGATTAATGAGGTTAATCGCCTCACCTTCATCGACGCCCAGGGCAACCTGCCACCAACCGCAGCCAGTCCGAACCTGTTTTTCGACGTCAATGGCGATGGCCGGCTGACACCTGTGGGAGACATCCTCACGCAAATCAATTTCGTTAATCAGCGGGACGGCCAAGAGGGAGAAGGCCCGGCTGTCTCCCAGCCATTGGCCGCATCCGTGGCGACGAGCATCGCCGCAGCAAACCTGCTGAATCCGCCTCAGCCTTCGCCAAGCGCCACGGCCAGCGCACAACATGCCGCGCAACCGACGCCACCTTGGACGCACGCTGGAAGTGAAGACGATCCGCCGGTGCGAACCGAACTTCCCGCTGCGGCGGTCGATCGCCTTGTCGCGGATGACGTCTACGACCTAAGTCCTGACGAGTCGGAACTCGAGCATCTGCTCGACGAATTGATCGCGGTCATCGAGTAAGCAGGTCGTGCGAATTGCGACCCATGATGATTCGTCGACCTGTGCTCATTTGCTAACGTGGCGTCGCGCACGGCATGCCGTCGCGGTCGCGTAACGATCGAGGCGCGGCGACGCAACCGGATGCTCTTCGTGGCACAACGCTTCCGGTCCACTCTTCAACTTCACGCAGCAGACCGGCGATCGCGCCGTCACTTGGCGGTTGCGAGGACACAGCGCAGGCCAACGGCATCGTCGCGGAGGTCTTTCTCCGCGAGGCGGCGGTAGGAGCTGGTTAACTTGTCGCCCTTGTCTTTCCAGCTGCCTCCCCGGAGGATGCGGGTGGCCTGGTCACCCTGCGCGATCCACGCGGAGCCATCGGTCGGCGCACCGTCGTACGAGGTATGGCCTGGATCGACACACCATTCCCAGAGGTAGCCGTGAATGTCGTAAAGCCCCCAGGCGTTCGGCTTCTTGACGCCGACCGGTGGATCGTTGCCGGCAGCGTTCCCGGTATGCCACGCGTAGTCATTTAGCATTTCCAGATCGTCGCCAAACGAGAAAACGGTGGACGTCCCGGCACGGGCGACGTATTCCCACTCCGCCTCGGTGGGTAGACGAACGGTTTGATTCTTCTGGATCAAGCCAGCGTCTCGCATCTGCTGTGTGGCACGAGCGCAAAAGCGTTCTGCCTCGTCAAACGATAACCACTCGACCGAATTTCGCGGCCCCTTCCATTTCGACGGGTTGCTTCCCATCACGGCCTCCCAGAGATTCTGCGGGACTTCGTACTTGGCAATTCCAAATGAATCCCGCAGCGTCACTTGATGCACCGGGCGCTGCGAATCTTCGCCGCCCTGCAGACGCCCCATGCTGAACGTCGCTGGAAACCCTGCGGTACCGGGACTGATCTGCACGAACTCCGCCCGAAACGTCTTGAGCAGCTTGAGGTGTTCCGGCGATGGGTCGGCGGCAACGGCGGCAGTCAGGAAAATCGCGAGGTACATCGGCTGAGTTACCTTGGGCAAGAGACGTTGAACGTCGGTCCAGTGGTCATACATCTCACCGCGTTTGGTGTGATGCCAATGACCACGCGTAACCGAGGAGGCGAATGATCTACATGCAAGACGCGAGGCATTCCGGGTCTGTCCGCGGCGACAACTTCACGCCGATTGGCCGGGACTAATGCGTCCCGCACGAAACGCCTCGGCCATCGCCTGCGGCACTTCCGCCTCGGCCAACACCAGGCGTGCACGTTGTTCCGCGACGTCCGCTTTGAATTCCTGTTCGACAGCAACTGCTTCGGCGCGGCGCTGTTCGGCCTCGGCCCGCGCAACCCGCGTGTCGGCTTCGGCTTGGTCAGCCTGCAGTCGAGCACCAATATTCTCGCCAACGTCGATGTCCGCGATATCGATCGAGACGATTTCGAATGCCGTGTGCGCATCCAGCCCGCGTTGCAAGACCGCTTTGGAAATGCGGTCCGGATTCTCCAGCACGTTCAAGTGCGTATCCGACGAACCGATCGATGTGATAATGCCTTCCCCAACGCGAGCGATCACGGTTTCTTCGGTCGCACCGCCGATCAATTGTTCGAGGTTGGTGCGCACGGTGACGCGGGCTCGAATTCGCAGTTCGACACCATTTTTGGCGATGGCGCTAAGGGTCGTCTTGCCGCTGCGACGCGGGTCCGGACAATCGATGACCTTCGGGTGGACACTGGTGCGAACCGCATCCAAAACGTCACGCCCGGCCAGGTCGATCGCGGCCGCACGATCGAAATCCAAGTCGATGCCGGCCCGGTGCGCCGCGATAATCGCGTTAATGACGTTCATCACGTTTCCGCCGGCCAGGTAGTGGGCTTCCAGTCGATGGGTGCTGATCCCGCTGCGGCGATTGATATCCATCCCAGCCTGTGAACACATGATCTTCGCCGTCATCACGACCTTCGTATTGACTTGTCGGAATCCCATCCCGATCAAGCTGAGCATCGTGACGTCTGCGTCGGACATGTAGGCCTGGAACCATAACTTGCCGTACGTCATGATGACGATCACGGCGACGACGCCGAAGATCACGCCGAAGACGATGAAGGCGATCCAAGCCATCGCCCAGAATCCAGAGCCGCTCGCTTCGGGTGGTTCGCCTTGCGCCAACAAGATGGTTACCAAGTTTGACATCGTTGATTCCTCAATTCTCGCTGACAGAGTGATCCGCACCAGGCGTTTCCTATCAGGCAAACAGCTGGAGAGCCGCAATACGGGCAGGCCTGATGATAACTCATCCAAATTCGCCAGAACAGTCTCAGCCCAAGAAGTCCGGCCGACGACGCGTGCGGCCGTCCCCCGCGTGCGGCCCAGCGGCTGGCCCCGCCGCATGACTTGCTGGAGCGTCCCAGACGGGGCAAAATGTGTGCCGGCCTTCCCCTTTCATTACCGCAAGCCAACATCGACAAGGTTGAAAATGGCGAAATCACCTGAAGCAATGGCGGCCACCATGATCGCCAACCTCAAGGAAAAAACCGGCAAGACGCTTCAACAATGGTTGCCGATCGTGAAGGCTGCCAAACTCGAAAAGCACGGCCAGATCGTCAAGTTTCTCAAGACGGATCACGGTCTGACGCACGGCTTCGCGAACCTGATCGGCCATGAAGCGCTCAAGCAGGGCCAGGCCGCTGCGACGACCGATTCCTTGGTCGACGCTCAGTATGCCGGTCCCAAAAACGATTTACGTCCCATTTATGACGCCATTCTCAAGGCCATCAAGAAATTCGGCCGCGATGTCGAGGAGGCGCCCAAGAAGGCCTACGTAAGCTTTCGGCGTAACAAGCAGTTTGCGATTGTGCAGCCCTCCACCAAGACGCGCGTGGATGTTGGGATCAATTTAAAGGGCCATCCGGCGGACGGTCGCCTGGAAAACTCCGGCAGCTTCAACACCATGGTTAGCCACCGGGTGCGTATCGAATCCGTCAAGGACGTCGACAAACAACTGATTGGTTGGCTGAAGCAAGCATATGAATCCGCGTAAGCTGGCCTGCGACGCGAGGTGTCCCAAGCCGCATTCCCAGCCTGCCCTCGCCACGGTGCCGGCGGCACGCTATTCGATCCAGCCACCGCCTAAGACGCGGTTATCTTCGAAGCAGACGACCGCTTGCCCCGGGGCCACGCCGTGACGCGGCTCATCAAACAACACGTGCAAACGATCGTTGTCGAGTTGTCTGGCGGTCGCCGGCACGGCGGCACTGTTATAGCGAATCTGCGCGTGACATTTGAATGGCCCGGGCGGCATGTCGACCAGCCAGTTGGTGCGGTTGGCGGTCAACTCGGTGCGCGCAAGATCGGCCTGCGTGCCGATAACCACGTTCCGGGTCTCGGGCTCGATGCGGACCACAAAGAACGGTTTCCCCATCGCAACGCCCAGCCCTTTTCGTTGGCCGATCGTGAAACGTTCAATCCCCGGATGCTGTCCAACGACCTTGCCGTCGGTGGTGACGATGTTGCCTTTCATGTCGTCGTTGCCGCGACGCGCACGAATGAACTCGTCGTGCTTCCCAGACGTCACAAAGCAGATTTCCTGACTGTCTTTCTTATCCGCCACGCGGAGGCCAAACTGGGTCGCCAACTCGCGAATATGCGGTTTCTGAAACGCTCCCACCGGCAATAACATGCGGGGCAGAAATTCCCGAGCGATCCCAAACAACACGTACGACTGGTCCTTGCCGTCATCGATGCCGCGCAGGAGTCGCGGGACGCCATCGGCCGCCTCCGGTGCGTTCGCAGCGGCGAGCTGGGCATAGTGGCCGGTGGCGACATACTCGGCACCCACGCTATCGGCATAGTCAAACAGTTTGCCGAACTTGATCCAGTTATTACACATGACACATGGATTGGGAGTCCGGCCGGACGTGTATTCATCCACGAAGTAGTCAATAATTCGAGCAAATTCGGCCTGCAGATTGAGTGCATAAAAGGGGATGCCCAGCCGATCGGCCACGCGTCGTGCGTCCGCCGCGTCGGTCGCAGTGCAGCATCCCTGCTTATGGTCGCGACGGGGATTGGCGATCGGCAAGGACGGCAAGGTAACGCCACCGGTTGCACAAACCTCAAGCGCCTCCTCGCCATGGCGCATAAAAACACCGATCACCTCGTGACCTTGTTCGACGAGCAAATGCGCGGCCACGCTGCTATCAACTCCGCCGGACATCGCCAACACGATGCGGGACATAATGGTACGATCTCGCGTGGGTCTACAAAGGGGTATTATGCCGCGGTGGTCGAGGACACCTTCCCCGGGACATGCTCCCCGGGCAAGCGAAGCGAAAACCGAGCATACCAGGTTCGCAACGTCTGTTAGTCAGTCTACGCGACGGCAAGAATCCTCAACAGGGCGTCACCCGTGCGAATGGCCCGACCTACTCGACACCCTGCGGACGGCCATTAATCAAATTGTCAATAATCTGATTTCCGTGACCTCCGTCGATTCTCATCGGCACGGAAGTTGACTCTGCCCGGTCATCACTAATCAGGCAATCCGACACGCGGCAGTTGACGACATTTTTCAGCAGCAAACCCACGTTGTCGCAGTCCAGAATCGTGCAGTCGGTAATGTTCATGCGACGGCAGTTCTCCACCGTCAATCCGGCCGGGTCACGCCACACGTTGGTGATATGCGCGCCGCTGATCAGGCAGTCTTCGCTATCACGAATGACCAAGCTGTTATTGGCCTGACTGGTATTGCCGTAGCTGTAGCGGGGATTGCGATCAAAGTTATTGGCGCCCATCACGACGCTCGAACAGCGTTCCACCAGCAGGTTGTGGCGATAGCCTTGCCAAAACGTATTGCCGCTCAGTGTAACGCCACGACAGTCACGCAGGTGAACATTGACCTGAACATCACTGAGCACATTTCCGGTGATCGCGACGTTTCCTTCTCGCACTGGCCGGTTGTCACGGCTTGGCAGGCTTCCCCCGAGAATTCGGATATTGGCTGAATCGGGGGACGGATTATTGTGTTGAATCGTACAGCCTGTAATCGCCACTTCGGCGGTGCCGTAGGGGCTGTTCGAACAATCGATCAGCACGTTGGCCGTGGCCGGCGAATCCGGGCTCATATTGCTTTCTAGATCGCAGCCCGCGATATGGATGTTGCGGACGTTACCCTGACGCGACACCACGCCGCCGCCATCGCAATAGCTGATATGGCAATTGGTAATATTCGACTGATGGAGATTCACGTCGTCGTAGTACACCCCGACTCCGTGATTCTCGTAAATGTGGCAATCCGCGATGACGACGTTGCGGTTGTTTTCACGGAGGTGAATTCCATGCAGCAACCCCCGCAAATGGACGCGGGTGATGGTCAGCTGCATCGTGCCAACCGCCTCGACGCCGCAGGCCTCTGCGTGGCTCCCCTGGATGGCCAGTCCGTCGACCAGCGGCATCCGCTGCTGATCCCAGACGCGCTGCTCGAATCCGCCTGGATCGGCCGACTTGAAGTGGGTGCCGATCACCTTGATGGCCGGGCCCGGGCCTGCCATGACGAGTTTGGCGACACCATTGCCACGCAGCGAGATATAACCCAGCTTGTCCAAGTCCAGCACCAGCGGCCTGGTGATTCGATGAGTGCCCGGGGGAAATTGAAAATCGCCCCCCGATGCTTGGATGGCCCGCTGGAGGGCAACCGTCTCATCGGCGCTTGCGCCACCTTGATCATCTGCCACGGCATCGAGCGCCACATCAGGCGGACGCTTCGCCGGAGTCGAGGTGACCTGGGCGTTACCACCCTGCCAGGCGATCACCACCAGGATCAGTAAGAAACCTATCACCACCATCTCTTTGGATCGCGTCATCGGAGGGCCTCCGCTAAAAAGTCACGTTGTGAAAGATCAAAGGGTGACGCCGTGCATGGCACGGCGAAATGGCCGTGCGGCGTGGACCGCAGTCGAGGTTGGAGAGTGTACCAGCGAAGCGTGGAGTGTCGGCTGTATTTCTACGTCGGATCTGGACCATAATTGTTCGGGCCGACCGTTCCTCGCACGCAGCCCGCCTCCGCGAAAACCCATATCGGACCGATGAAAGGAATAAAGCCGATGCAGAACCACCAGCCGGACTTGTTCAGGTCGTGCCAGCGCTTGACTTGGATGGCCAGTGAGATCCACGCCACAGGAACGTACAGTACGAGCGCACTGATATCCACCGCCGGCGACTCTTCGCCCAAGGCGAACACAAGCCCAAAGATCATACCGTAGAAGACCGCCGCCGTCACAAGCGATACGCCCCAATAGGTTCGTCGCGGAATTCGACCTTGAAATGAAAACAGAATCCACATCAGCGTTCGAGGCGCTCGCCCCTGGGGAGCCTTGGGATCTTCGAACGCGAATTCCGCCTTGGGCGTTTCGTATGGATTTTCAAGATTCATGGTGCAGTCGTCCCACTTGAACTGCCACAGTCATCGGCACCGCGGCGCGACGCCAACGGCACGAACATGCAAGATACCATCTTGCAAGCGGACGGGTCGAACCCCGCAATTCGGCAGGCGAGCGGCAGAGCGTGCTGCCTGACATCCCATTCGCCGTACCCCAATTCGAACAGCAGGAGAATACCATGCACGCGATCGACGGTTTTGCATCTGTTACGATGGGAACGCATCGATCAGCCCCAGACCAACGAGGAATGCCATGCACAGACGTTTGTTTCTTCAAGCGACCGCCGCACTCGGTCTAAGTGGCGCCGCATCGAACGGTTCTGCCGGCGAGTCGCCCGCAGGTGATGCCGGACAGGACGCAGCCCAACCCGCGACCCCGGTTGCGGGCGATTTGATCTGGGATCTGCACTGCCACTTCTCCGGTGTTCCGGGGCCTACCATTGAAGATCGAACCAGGCAGATTTTGGAATACGCCGATCGCATGGGAGTCCAGCGGTTGGTGTTCTTTATGGGATGGCCATGGTCGCAGAATCCCACGCCGGACGATTTCCGCCGACAGAACGACCAGGTGCTCGAGGCGCTCGCGAAGTGGCCCGAGCGGCTCTTGGGCTTCGCCTACCTGAGTGGACATCACCCGCGCGAGTCCCTGCAAGAGATTGAACGCTGCATCGCGTCCGGTCCGATGGTCGGCATCAAGCTGTGGGTGGCGCGCAAATGTAGCGACGAAGCACTCGACCCGATTATCGCCCGCTGCGGTGAGCTCAACGCCGCCATCTATCAGCACACATGGCTCAAGACGCAGGGAAACGGTGAAGGGGAGTCAACTCCCATGGATCTCGCCCTCCTGGCCGATCGCCATCCAACAGTACCCATCATCTGCGGCCACACCGGCGGCGATTGGACACGCGGGATTCGCGCGGTCCGCGCGCACAAGAACGTCTCGATCGGAATTGGAGGCTCAGAACCGACGTCCGGATTTGTTGAAATGGCAGTTCGCGAGTTGGGCGCCGAGCGTGTGATTTACGGCAGCGACGTGGGCGGTCGCAGTTTTTCCTCGCAACTGGCCAAGGTCTATGGCGCCGAAGTGCCCGAAGCTGCGAAGCGGCAGATCCTGGGAGAGAATCTGAAACGGATGCTATCGCCCATTCTGCAAACCAAGGGAATCCCATCATGATTGTCGATGTCAACGTCAACCTGTCGCGCTGGCCTTTCAGGCGACTCGAATTCGACGCAACGGGTCCCCTGGTCACCAAGCTACGCCAGCACGGCATCACCGAAGCCTGGGCGGGCAGTTTCGACGGTTTGCTGCACAGTGACGTGGCGGGCGTCAACGCCCGTCTGGCGACCGAATGCCAGACGCGGGGTGACGGGATCTTGCAGCCCGTCGGCACGGTGAATCCAACCCTGCCGGACTGGCAAGAGGATCTCCGCCGCTGCCACGAGGATCATGGTATGCACGCGATTCGAATCAATCCCAATTACCATGGCTACCAACTCGACGACGCTGCCTGCGACGCACTGTTTCAGCTCGCCGGAGAACGCCGCATGATCGTACAGTTGGCCTTGAAGATGGAGGACGTTCGGACGCATCATCCGTTGATGCAGGTTCCCACGGTCAAGGTCGCGCCGCTGGATGCCTTGGTGACGAAATACCCCCATGTGCCACTGATCATCATGAACAACTACGGGACGATTCGTGGCGATGCCGCGGCACGGCTGGCACAGGCTGGCCAGGTGTACTTCGAAATCTCGCACGCCGAACAGGTCGGCGCGCTCGAGAAGCTTGTCCAGCAGGTCCCCTTCCAGCGTCTGCTGTTCGGGTCCCACTTTCCGTTTTTTAATCTGGAAGCATCCCTCTTCAAGTTTCGCGAATCGCGGTTGGGCGGCCTGATGGTCGAGGCGATTCAGACCGCGAATGCCCGCCGCTTACGCGCGTCCCAGAGGTAGCGACGAGCGACGGTTCGGCCAGGCCGCCTGCGCGTCCTTTGGCAACGGGATGACGAACCTGCCAGGGCTGGATTGGAGGTGCGCACAGCGGCTGACTGGGGCCTTGACGAATTCGTGCAGCTGGCACACATTATTCGCCAGTCATCCCATGTTCCAGGACCAGATGCCAAATGCCATTCCGTGATCAACTTGTCGTCAAGGACTGCGAATTGGGCAAGGCGGTTTATGCGCAGTGCCATATTGGACCGGAAGAGGAGATCGGCGAGATCACGGGGACGGTGATCGATGATCCGGACTACGGGTCGGACTATTGCATGGAGTGTGGCGAGGGGCGTTCTCTGGAGGCCGACGCCCCGTTTCGGTTCTTGAATCACAGTTGCGATCCGAACTGCGAACTGATTATCTGGGAAGGTGATACGGCCGCGGATTGGAATCTCTGCCTGCACAGCATCAAGGCCATCAAGCCGGGCGACGAGCTCACAATCGATTACGCCTGGCCGGAAAGTGCCGCGATTCCTTGCTTGTGTCGGGCCAAGACCTGTCGAGGCTGGGTCGTGGCGGAATCCGAGCTGCCGATGATCCGTTCTTAGCGTCCCACGGCCGTCCTGCGGCTGAATGACAGGCCTGGTCGCCGCACCGGCATCGGTGGCTCGGTAAAGCGAGTTGGTTCTTGAGATGCGACGTCGGTCGAGGCATAATGAAGCGGCCGTTCGCTGGCCAGGTGATCGTCACCGGCGACGACCATGCCCGATCCCGCGTCGATCAGAACGCAGTTTGCAAACCGAGGACACCCATCGATGAAGACTTCCCTCTCGCGACGCCGTTTTCTTGCGCTCTCGACGGCCGCGGCCGCCGGCGCCACGTTCTGCCAGATTCCCCAGGTGCTTCGCGCCGCAAAACTGGCCGGTGACGACCCGTTCGATGGCTGGCCGATTGGCGTCCAGAGTTACTCACTCCGCAACTTCAACACCCTCGAAGCGATCCGCCACATCCAAGGCATGGGGCTACACTACGCGGAGTTTTACAGCAAGCATTTGGCACTCAATGCTTCGGACGACCAGATCGCCGAGACGAAGAAATTGTTGGCGTCCGCTGAGATCACCTTGAACGCCCATGGGGTGAGCGGATTCACCAAGGATCACGAGGCCAACCGAAAGGTGTTTGCCTTCGCCAAGCGCGCCGGCATCAAGAACATCACCGCCAACCCGCAACCGGACGCGTTTGATAGCCTGGATAAGCTGGTCGCCGAATACGACATCCGAATTTGCATCCACAATCATGGTCCGGGCGCCTTGTTTGACAAGATTTCCAGTGTGCTGGATGCCGTCGAAGGTCGCGATCCTCGGATCGGAGCCTGCGTCGACACCGGGCACTTCATTCGTAGCGGCGAAGATCCCGTCGAAGCGGTCCGCAGGATCAAGGATCGTGTCTTTGCGTGTCACCTGAAGGACGACACCCACAAGGGTGACAAGGGATCGCATAACGTGGTCATCGGCAAGGCCAATCTCGATGTGCCAGGCATGTTCAAAGCGCTCCGCGACATCAAGTTCCCGGCCGATGGTTCGATTTCGCTGGAGTACGAAGCGAATCCCGATAACCCCATCGACGACATGAAGCAATGCGTGGCGGTCATCCGCGAGTCGCTCGCGAAAGTCTCGAGCTAGAAAAGGCTTGTGGGTTTGGCGCTGATGATGGTACCGAGTCGGCAAACTCGCCACTTCGAGGGCCCCAACCGAGAACGTTCGCCGAGTTGACCGTACCCCCAAGGGTGCTTACAGTAAGGGTTTATTGCGCGGGTAATCACCCAATTCGGTCACGGTCTGGCGACCTTGTCGTCGCGGCATTTCCATAGCTGAAGTTTCCATGTTGGCAAAGCGTGTCATTCCCTGTCTTGATGTCGACCGTGGTCGCGTGGTCAAAGGAACCAACTTTGTCAACCTGCGCGACGCCGGGGATCCGGTCCAAGTGGCAACGCGTTACGAGGCCGAAGGTGCCGACGAGTTGGTCTTCTTGGACATTTGTGCCAGTCACGAGGATCGCGACATTATGCTCGATGTCGTGCGACGAACGGCCGAACAGATTTTCATGCCGCTGACCGTTGGCGGTGGAATCCGCACGTTGGATGATATTCGTACGCTCTTGAAGGCTGGCAGCGACAAGGTGTCGATCAATTCTGCCGCTTGCAAGAATCCGCAATTCGTCAGCGATGCCGCTCGGCGTTTTGGCAGCCAGTGCATTGTTGTCAACATCGACCCCAAACGGATGAACTATCAGGGACACGTCGTGTGGGAAGTTCATGTCAACGGCGGCAGGCAACCGACCGGGCTGGAAGCGGTCGCCTGGGCGCGGCGGGTCGAGGAATTGGGCGCCGGTGAGATCGTCTTGACCAGCATGGACTGCGACGGAACCAAGGATGGCTATGACTTGGAGATCACCGCCGCGGTGAGTGCGGCGGTTTCCATCCCGGTTGTGGCCAGTGGCGGCGCCGGGCGTCCAGAGCACCTGGCGGACGCGATCAGCGAAGGTAAGGCGGACGCCGCGCTGGCGGCCAGCATTTTTCATTTCGGCGAGTTTACCATTCAGCAAACGAAGCAAATTATGGCGTCGCGGGGCATTCCCGTTCGCCTTTGAGATCAAGCAAGAGTTGGCCCTGCCGCATGGGGTCGCTGGCTTACCTTACACTGTCGGAGTAATTCCACATGTCCTCGTCCAAAGCCAAGACAGCCGAAGCGCCGGCCGCCCCCGATGGCCTGACTGGCGATGCCGGCAATGAAGCGCTGGCGGATTCAATTAAGCAGCGTCTCCTGGTTCAAGAACGCGAGTTGGAGATTGACAAGCTGTTCAAAGCGTTGGTCAAGCTGGAAGGCTCTGACCTGCATTTGAAGTGCGGTCGCCCACCGATGGTTCGAACCAAGGGTGAATTGCGGCCTTTGAATCGACCCGATATCGAAGTCGAGGAAATGGTCAATTTGCTGATCCCCATGCTGGACGATCGCAACCGGAGGATCTTCGAGGAAGACGGCGGCGCGGACTTTGCCTACGTCTGCGATGTCGACGGAACGAAGTGGCGTTTCCGTGTCAACATGCTGACCCAACTGGGACAGCCGGGGATGGTCGCACGTCGGATCAACAACTGGATTCCTGACTTCGAGGGTCTGTTCCTGCCGCCCTCCGTCGAACGCCTGTGTAACTACGACCAAGGCCTCGTGCTGTTGGCGGGCGTTACCGGTTCGGGAAAATCGACAACGATCGCTTCGATGTTGAATTACATCAACCGCAAATACCGCAAGCACATTCTGACGCTGGAAGATCCGATTGAGTTTGTTTTTACCGAGGAAAAATGCCTGATCAACCAGCGCGAAGTGGGTCAGGATGTGAAGGACTTTGGGATCGGCATGAAGCACGCCGTGCGTGAAGACCCCGATGTGATGCTCGTCGGTGAAATGCGTGACGAAGAGACCTTCATGACCGCCATCCACGCTGCGGAAACGGGTCACTTGGTGTACGGAACCATTCACGCGGCGAGCGCATCAACGACCATTGGTCGTATCCTGGACCTTTTCCCGGAAGAGATGCACGGTGCGATGCGGAGTGCCATTGCCTTCAATATGAAGGGAATCGTGGCCCAGAAATTGTTGCCCGGCATCCGGCCGGGCGTGCCGCGCGTGCCGACGGTCGAAGTGATGTTCTTTGAGCCAACGGTGCAAAAGCTCGTACTGGAAGGGGATGATCACAAGCTTCCGGATGCGATTCGAATCGGCGCCGAAGTAGGCATGCAGGATTTCACCGTCAGCCTGAAGAGCCTGATCGACCAGGAATTGATCGATCGCCCCACCGCGTTTGCCGTCGCACCCAATCCAGACGCGCTCAAAATGGCACTCAAGGGCATCGACGTTCGTGGCCCAGGAATTATTTAGCGCGGCCGGGTATCCCATTTCGCGATCCGTTCGCTACCTTGCCAGGTGCGGCGGATCGACCATCCAGGCTTGTATATCGAACAACCTCCTAGCAACAACGATCGCGACCTATGGCAGACAAACAAGAAGAAGTACGCCCACTCCACGAATTGGTTCCGCCGGTAACGTTGACGCCTAAGGGAGCCGAGGACGACCAGCAGGATCAAGGCAATCTCCTGGCTGCCAAGCAGTCACCGGCATTTCTGGTTGCTGGCGGCGTGCTCTCGCATTGCCTGACCAAGCGTGGTGGGCGGCTGATGCTGGACTGCACCCAGCATGCGGTTGGCGTTAAGTTTGACGTCGACGGAGTCTGGTTGGATGTCGACCCGTATGATCGACAAACGGGTGAC
>JAUIHJ010000062.1 GCA_030432015.1 bacterium | reverse complement strand
ACCCGACAAGAACCTAGGTCGAGTGTAAATACGGCCACGCAGGGTGTCAACTTTTTCCTCGTTTTCCAGGCCTAAATCGTCCAATTTGGGCGCTCTGACCGTCGAAGGCGGATTTATCCTAAGAACTGACTCTCAGGCCGTGGTGCCGGAATCGACTCTTAACTTAACCATAGGTCACTTGGCACCGCAAACCGGCACCGGGCACCGCGGCCGGTATCCAGGCCGCATCTGATAATCGCTGACGCCATGGTCCATGGATGTTAGAATTGGTACATCCGATGCTATGTGCTCATGCTGAGAGGTGGACCGACCGATGCCGAACATCGCCAAGATCAAGAAACAGCTGGAAGAGAAGCTTCGCGAACTGACGGCGCGCGCCGAGGAGATTGACGATGATCTGAGCCGCGCGGCCGATGATGACTGGGAAGAGCACGCCGTCGAAGCGGAGGGCGACGAGGTCTTGGAGCAGGTCGGCGACGTTACGTTGGACGAAATCCGCCAGATCAAGTACGCGCTCAATCAGATCGAAGCCGGCACCTACGGCGTATGTACCACGTGCGAAGGGCCGATCGGCAAGGAGCGGTTGGAAGCGTTGCCCTTTGCCACGCGATGCATCGCCTGTTCGTAGCCTTTGTGCGGCGTCACGTTGCAAACTGCAGGTCGGCGTGGCGTCGACCTGGCGCGTTCGTTAGCGTTTGCCCGTTCGTGTGCGCCGGTTGGTGATGCGCTGCCGTTCCGCGTCCCGCCTTACGACTTGATCATCCGGAGTTGAATCCGGTTGATCAGGCTGTCGCATTGCTCCTGAAAAATCGAAAAGGTGGTGTCCCCGCGGAGCTCTTCGTGTGTGAAGTCGCGGAGCGCTTTGACTTTGATGGCCGTCACGTCGTTGAGGAACTCCTGGAGTTTGTTGGGATCGACGGACTTGGCCAAGGCCAATTCAATCTCGAGCGTTTTTTGCAGGAGAAAGTCAAGGTGATCTTTTTGCTTCGTGAATCGCTGCGCCTGTTCGCGACGAATCGCCTTTCTCCAGCGTTGCCAACAGAGGTAGACCAACGCCGCCAGCGCCAGCAGTAACTCTTTGCCGGCCGCGAGTGACTCAAGCACCGTGGCCAGCGTTCCCAATTGGTCAGCCGGGTGGAAATAGGTGTGGGCCACCGGATGCAATCGTGTCGAGACCCACGCTGCTGCCTCGCCGCGCGCAATCAAGTCGGGGAATTCGATCGGCAGACTGTCTTCGTAAATGCTCGCCAGCGCCGCATCGATCAGGCTGGCGTTGGTGTTTTCGGACGTTACCAGGTAGGCCGTTGTCGCCAGCGTCGTGACGCGGTCGCGCGGAATCGGCGGATTTTGCGCGTAGAGGCCCTTGGGGATTTCGACCACCCGCAAAAATGGGTCGGCCATTTCGATCGCCGGCGCAATTTCGAGCGATAGCAAGCGGTACTTTCGTTGCCGCAGCACGGCAATCAAGTTCGGGTGCTGAATGCCCGTGGTCGCGATCGCACCTTCCAGGGGAGAGTCCTCGGCCAAGAGGTCCTTGAAGGAATATTGATTCAACTGCAGTTCATCGGACGGAATGCCGTAGTAATTGAGTAGTTTCTGCGCCGTCCGGCGCTCGCCAGATCCCGCTTGCCCCAGGCCAATGCGACGGCCGGCCAAGTCGCTGATGCGGTTAATATCGCTGTCAACGCGAACGATGACATGGACGTATTCCGGATACAAAGGTGCGACGGTCGCCAACTGTTCAATCGGCACGCTGCCGCCTTGCATAATTGCCAGATACGCGAGCCTCGAATTTCCGGCCTCTTCGGCGGCGATAAGGCGATCGAAATTGTCTTTCGAGCCCGCGGTCGCTTCAACCCGCAGGCGGACGCGTCTGCCAATTCGCCGCTGGGTCGGTGCCTCGATCGCCTGGCCGAGCTTGTAATATTCGCCACCCGGGTCACCCGTCAATAAAACTAGGTCCCGCGGCAGCCGCGGCCAGGTGACATACCAAACGATCACCGATGCGACCAGCACAACCACCATCAGAATGGTGATCCAGGACTTGATCGTGGTGGTGCGTAACATGAGACTCGGCGATGCAACGGGTGGCAAAACGACCGTGGTTGAATACCAAGCCTAGTCAAACGGAGCGCCGTTAGAAACTGGGCCGGGCCGCCGCATCCACCGTGACCGTCACAAGCTTGGCGTTTGGACCATCAGCATCGCAGCAGCAAATCCAAGTCCCAGGATGTTGAGCAGGACCACCATCAGGCCAACTCCGAACAAGGTTCGCTGTCCATCGTTCCACTGGCGTTTCTTACCACTGGCATCGCGGAGAAAACGACCGGTGATCACGCCACACACCCACGTCCAATGCAACATGACGTGAACCAGCACCGCCATCGCGAAAAGACAGAGCGACCAGAACTGAAACTCCAGCCAGTGATCGAATGAGGCGCCCCATAACCGCCAGCCACCAGCCAGCGTGCCTGGGGGGAACACAAATCGAATGACAAACGTAGTCCAAATCGTCGTCAAGAACAGGGTCAGTAGAAACAGATCAAGCCAAAAGTTCAGCAGCGTCCGCGACATCGTTGTCTTCCGAATTCCGAAAAAAACACCACGTGTTGGTATGCAAATCGAATGCCCACCGAAGCGAACTGCCGTTTTGCGACGCTTCATTCCATCGCACAGCATTTGATCGGGCGGATTCGCGCGCCCGTGCGTTCTCGCGCGCAGCGGCGCGGCGCGCCCACCATGACGTGATTGAACTCGCCGCCCACCCGCTCGCTGGCTACATTGTTGGTGGACGTGCCTTGGATGACAACAATGCGAAACCGCGACCGGAACCGACCATGCCTACCCTTTACCCGCTCCGCTTCGAGCCACTCTTACGTCGTTACTTATGGGGCGGTCGGCGGCTGGAGTCCCGCTTGGGAAAAACGCTTCCACCCGGCGACGACTACGCGGAAAGCTGGGAAGTGGTCGATCACGGCGACGATCAGAGTGTCGTACGAGCTGGCCCGCTGGCCGGAACAACCCTCCACGCCCTCGTGCAGGAAGCCGGATCCGCGTTGCTGGGTCGCCACGACCCGCTGCCGCAGTTTCCGCTGCTCTTCAAGTTCCTCGATGCGCATCGCAATCTCTCTGTCCAGGTTCATCCCAACGACCAGCAGGCGGCGCTGCAAATTCCGCCGGATCTGGGAAAAACGGAGGCCTGGGTCGTGTTGCACGCCGAACCGGGCAGTACGATTTTTGCCGGCCTCAAGCGGGGCTTCGACCGCAACGCCTTGGCGCGCGAAGTGGACCGCGGCACCACGGAACTCTGCCTGCATGCCTTGCAACCTCGGGTCGGTGATTGCCTGTTCATCCCCGCCGGCACCGTTCATGCGCTGGGAGCCGGATTGGTTGTCGCGGAGATCCAGCAGGCCAGCGATACGACCTTCCGAATCTTCGACTGGAATCGGGTTGACGCCGATGGCCGACCACGACAACTACACCTCGACCAGGCGTTGGACGTGATCAATTTCGAGCACGGCCCAGTCTCCCTTCAGCAGCCGGTTCCGACCGACCGTACGTGTGTCGAGCGTCTGGTGGAATGCGACAAGTTCATCCTTGATCGATGGGATTTTACCCGCTCCGAGATAGTGGGATCATTGGCCAAGACGCCGCCAGGCATCGGGGGAGACGACCGCTGTCATCTGATCGCAGTGCTGGCAGGGACGCTGAAGATCGCTGACGACCCACTGGATGCGCCGCTGGAAGCCGGCGAGACCTGCCTGCTGCCAGCGGCGTGCGGAGAGCAATCCGTGCAGGTGACCGACCAAACTGTCTTGCTGGATATTTTTCTTCCCTAAGGCGGGGGCTGCAAATATAGGTGCGGCGCGGGGGCCGTGCCACGAACGGCGATTCGTGCACCGAGCTGCCCGCTAGCACCACGGCTGAATCCGCCGCACGCCATGCCGCGCGGCACGAATCTGCCTGTCGCGAAACCGCGCTTCTGCCTACAATCCCTCCCCGCGTTGCTCGCCAGTCGCCGGGCAGGCCATTCTTTGCGTAAGGAAATCGCCGTGTTGAGATTCGTCTGCCATTGGACTGCGGTGCTCGTCTTGGTCCAGGCAACCGGTTGTAGCTACGCGCGAAGCTGGTGGGCACCGCAAGGGACGATCAAGCAACGCCAATTGGAAGCCTCAATCTACGATCCATACGCCGAACCGGATGTGGGACCCGAGGTTGTCGGTTCGCGTCCACGTGATTTCCAAAAGCCGTTTGCCGAACCGGTCCGCAACAGCCGCCCAAACAACACCGGCTGGGGTCGCTAACCGCGACCGGCAACGCCGGCCGCAGGATCCTTGCTGCGCCGCGTGGTTTGGGCAACAATGACGCCACATTCCTGCCCGAGGTCTGGGGTGGATCTTCCCTCCCACACAGTGCCTCGCCTGGCGTCCATGCCACCGATCACGAAGGAACCCCCGGATGTCTCCACGTCGATCTTGTCGTTTCTGGTTGACTGCCGCGTTCGTGCTGCTGATTGGCTCTGCCGTGTCGAAGGCGAGCCGTGCCGAGGATTGGCCCCAGTGGCGCGGCCCGAACCGTGACGGCGTATCAGCCGAGAAACACTTGCTCAAGGAGTGGCCGTCGAGCGGTGCACCCGAAATTGCCTGGCAGGTTGACACGGTTGGCGCCGGCTATGCGTCCCTGGCCATCAAGGCGGGACGCATCGTGACCCAGGGGGACTTAAATGGCGTCGAACATGTGATTGCCCTCAATGCCGATGATGGCAGTCTGCTGTGGGCCGTTCAGCCGGAGCCGGTGCGGGATCAATTGGATGTGCGCATCGCCGCGGAGCTGAAACGCCTGGATCGGAATCAGGATGGCGAAGTCGACGAAGTCGAAGCACTCGCCGGTTTGTCCTGGAAGTTCAACACCTACGATGCGGCTGACGGGGGAGATGCCGAGTCGGCCAAAAACACCGCCGCGCGTCGAGCTCAGCGTCTCTTCGCCGCCTTGAATCAGGACGGGGACAATCAACTCACATTCGCCGAGGCGGGTGACTTGTTTCGCGAGTACTTTGCCAGAGTCGACGCTTCCGACGACACGGCGGATGCTGAGGCGTTGGCAGCCACGCGGGCGGCGGCGCTGATCCAAGCCTTTGACCGGGAAGCCGGCAGTGCTGACAGTCGGCTTGCCCCCGATGGCAAGCTTTCGCGGGACGAAACGAAGAAGTCGCCCTTGGAAAAAGCGTTTCGGAACGCGGATCGGCGCGATCCCGGTACGCGCAAGGGTGACGATCAACTGACGGCGGAGGAGATCGAGGCGTACCTGCTTAAAAGCGAACGTGGCAAGGACGGACGTATTTCGCTCGACGAATTAACCTCGTACTACATCCAGCAACATCCGAATCGCGACGGTCTGTTGACGGCGGTCGAACTGCGTGGGTTCTTGGGCGGATACCGTAATGGGATGGGCGATGGTCCGCGAGGAACGCCCACGATCGTCGGAAATCGCGTCTATGTGGAAGGTGGCAACGGCGACTTGAGTTGTTTGGATCTCTCGACCGGGCAAACATTGTGGCACGTGAATCTGTCGGCTGACTTCCAGGGCGGACGTCCCAACTGGGGGTACTCGGAGTCGCCGCTGATCGAAGGGGACCTGCTGATCGCGACACCAGGCGGAAAGCAAGGCACTGTCGTGGCGCTCGACAAAGAGACCGGGCAGGCCGTGTGGCGCAGTGAAGGGATCACCGAGTCCGCACATTATGCGTCGCCGGTTGTCGCCAACATTCTCGGCGTACGGCAAGTCGTACAATTTGCCCGCGAAAATGTCTTCGGCATCTCCCTGGAAGACGGACGATTGCTATGGAAATATGGCAACGCCAACAACGGGACGGCAAACTGCGCCACACCGATTGTCGACGGCAACCATGTTTTCGCGTCAAGTGCCTATGGGACCGGTGGCGGCCTGACCAGAATTGCCACCGCGGGTGGCAAGTTGACGGCGACCGAGGTCTACTTCGACCAAAAGATGGCCAATCATCATGGCGGTATCGTCAAGGTTGGTGAATACATGTACGGCTTCGGGAGCGGTGGCCTGATCTGCATGAACTTCTTGACCGGCGAAGTCGCCTGGCGTGACCGGAGCGTCGGCAAGGGGTCACTGGTGGTCGCCGACGGAATGCTGTATCTGCTGGGTGAAAGAAACGAAGTCGCACTCGCCCAAGCCACGCCGACTGCCTACCTCGAGACAGGGCGGTTCAAGATTCCCAGCCATGGCCGCCCGACTTGGGCCCATCCAGTGGTGGCCGACGGCAGGTTCTATATTCGCGACCAAGGATCGTTGACCTCCTACGACGTCCGTGGCCAGGAGTAATCGCTGCTCACGCGGTGTGTTGCGGGCGCATGCAACAGGCCTTACGTGGTTTTCAACCGGAGAGGTTGGCAAACCGACGCGTGAGTCTTGGCGTTGCGCGACTTTGCCTCGCAGCAGCGGCAGGCAAGAAACTGACAGGCCTGCGACGTCACCAAAACGCAACGTCAAGACGCGTTCGCGAGGGATCGACGACGAGAAGGCCAAGGCAACACAACTGCGTTCCGGACTGGCGTTTCGGGTTTCCGGTTTGCAAGCGTTGCAACTTCAAAACTTTAAAACGGACGCGCCGGACGACCTGAAAACCGCAACTTCGAGACCGACCTGCGGGCTCGAGTTTGGGCTGCAGTCCCAAATTCAAAAATCGAAAGGCCTGGGCGTTTCGACGGCCCGCTGTCGGGTTCGTGGGCTGGCGGGTATGATGACGCGTTGATTCCCCTTCAATTCCGCTTGCCCCCAATGGTCCCCGATGGCTTCGCGACGTCAATCACCGCCAGATCAAGTGGACGCGCCCAGCAGCGTCGAGCGGCTTCAAAAGGTGTTGGCCGCGGCGGGGATTGGGAGTCGTCGAGAATGCGAAGACTTGATTACGGGCGGGCGTGTCGAGGTTGACGGCGAATTTGTCACGGAATTGGGTTTCAAGGTTGATCCCGCCAGCCAGCGGATTCAAGTTGACGGGGTCACACTGGCGAAGCCGAAGCGGGTCTATTTCGCGTTGAACAAACCCGTGGGTGTGGTCTCGACCAACTCGGATCCTGACGGGCGTCCCCGGGTGATCGATCTCATTAAGTCGAACGAACGCTTGTATCCGGTGGGACGCTTGGACCGGACCAGCGAGGGCCTGATTCTGGTCACCAATGACGGCGAACTTGCCAACCGCCTCACGCATCCTCGCTATGGCGTCGAAAAAGTCTACCGAGTTCGTGTGGTGGGCAAGACAGCGCCGGAGACCCTGGCCAAGATTCGCAAGGGTGTTTTTCTGTCCGATGGGTTGGCCCGCGTGTCATCGATCCAGGTCAAGCGGCGTTTCAAGCAAAGCACCGAACTCGAAGTGGTGCTGCAGGAAGGGCTTAACCGTGAGATCCGTCGCGTGCTCGCCCGTGTCGGCCACAAGGTCGTGCAGTTGAAGCGTGTCGCGATCGGCCCGATCCGCTTGGGGACGATGCCAGTCGGCGCGCACCGGATGCTCGGGCGCGATGAGGTCCAGGCCTTGCGTCGCGCGACCAAGCGGCGCCGAAAGACCTCGACCGAATCGCCGACGTCCACGGCAACAAAAACTCGTTCCGCGACGCCTGCTGGGAAGCGAACGTCAACTTCGGAAACGCCGGGAGACGCGGCAGCAACGGCCGGCGGCGATTCGAACGCCGCGAGGCCGCGCCGGCGGAAGACCGGATCGTCTGCCATGAGCGGCTACTCGCGACCGAGCAAGAAAGGTGTCAAACGCAAGGTGTCGTCGCCAGGTGGGGCGACCACGCGACAGCGTGGGGAGGCGGCGCAAGCCGCGCCATCGAGCGCCCGGCCGAAACGAAAGGTTGCCAGGAAGAAGGTTGCCAAGAAGAAGGCAGCGCTGACGAAACCAGCCAAAAAAACGTTGCGACCCGCCAAACCGCCCACCCATCAGAAGTCGGTTGGCACAAAATCAAAAAGCAAGAAATCCAAGAGTAAGCCTCAGACCGGTCGGTCAGGCAAAGGAGCCAGCAAGCCGGCAGCGAACACGGGTCAAAAGAAGACAGGTAGGAAACGCCGACGATGAGCAATCCGTTGCATGCCAACCACTATGCAGACACGGCCGTCCAGCGGACGGTGGAAGTCGTCGAGAACGTGCAACTGGCCACGGACACTTACCGCGTCCGATTTTACTGCCCGGAAATTGCGGCGAGGATCGTGCCGGGCCAGTTCTTGATGCTCCGATTGGCCGACCTGTCGGATCCGCTGATCGGGCGACCGTTGGCGCTCTACGACACGGCGGGCCCAGGCGATGAGGCAGCTTCCGACGCCGAGGAAATTGATGTCGTTTACCTGGTCAAGGGTAAGCTAACGAGCCGGCTGGTCGGATTTCAGCCTGGCCAGCGGCTCGACGTTTGGGGCCCGTTGGGAAATGGCTTTGCCCAGCAACCAACCGAGCACCTGATCATGGTGGCGGGCGGTATTGGGCAGACTCCCTTCCTGGCACTCGCCAAGGAGGCGCTGGGTATCCGCCGCTATGGCGACCCCAGCCGGACCGTCGCACCGTGTCGTCGCGTCACCTTGTGCTACGGAGCCCGTCGCGCAGAACTGCTGGCGGGCGTGGAGGATTTCGAACGTGCAGGTGTCGACGTTCGCATTGCGACCGATGATGGTTCACGGGGCTATCACGGGCTGGTGACCGATGTACTGCGCCAAGTGCTGGCCGAGTCGGGTGCTGACCGGCGAATTGCCTGCTGCGGACCCGAACCCATGATGCAGGCCGTGGCCGGGGTGGCCGCCGAAACCGAAACGGCCTGCCAGATTTCACTCGAGACTCCCATGGCCTGCGGGATTGGGATCTGCTTTACCTGTGTCGCCATGATTCGCGATGCGACCGGCCAATGGGACTACAAACGCACGTGTGTCGATGGCCCGGTCTTTGATGCCGCCTCGATCGTCTGGTAACTGATCGCTGGTCGCTGGGAGGGGGGGGCGATCACTCGGTCGTCAATTGCCCGGTAACGGCTTACGACCGCGCTTCGTTCCCTAAACGAATCGCCAGCAGATCCAGCTGCCGCTTCAAATCCGCCAACAGGAGCTGCGGGCCGGCACCGGCCGCCGTGTGCGAGTAGAACGATTGCGACGGACTGCACTGGCTGCTTGTCAGCAGCGTTGTTGCGTGACGTAGTTCGTTGAGTTGATCATCGAGATCGTCGAGCGATTCGAATGCGGTCTGATTGCTGCGCCGGACGGCATCCAACTGAACGACCAGTCCGATGGCCAAGGCGGCCTGACCGGCCAAGATCAGTGGCATCCCGAGTTGCGAAAGGTCCGCGCGGTTCATCCAGTAGGAACCGACCAATAGCATCGCCCCCGCCGCAGCCGTTACCAGCCCCAGGGCCAGGATGGACCAGGCGCACAGCGAGCGTTGGTGCGATTTTCCAGTAGGCCGTGAGCCGCTACGGCTGAAACCGCGGCGGTCGCCATGGGGCTCGGCTGCGGTCCTGGATTCCTGGGTGGCGAGGCACGCGTCATGCGACGCATCAACGCGGCGAACTCCCAACGCGTTGATTAATCGGTCGACCTTGCGCAGATCTTCGGCCAGCTCCCAGCGTTCCCAGTCGCGGGCCAGCGCGTCAGCCGGCCAGTCGTCGGCAGCGATTGCCGGAGGTTGAACTTCGACGGTCGACTCGGCGGAGGTTTCCGCGCAACGATCCGTGGTGTGGGAGGCGGGTGATGCCGACAGGCCGGCATGGCAGCGCGCACAGCGCACGGTGGCATCCTCTTTCGACGCCACCGCGGGCACATCTTGTTGGCAACTGCGACACCACATGATTGCTGCTCGCGTGAGAAACGTCCGCCACGCTGTAATCCAGGCCTGGCGCGCTGTCAGCTAATATCGTCCCGTCGCAAGCTGAAACTGTGCCGATTTTTCCAGCTTTTCGGAGCGAGGGGGCAGGGCAGGTTCCCCGAATGATGGGCAGGGTTATTGCGCGTCCTGCGTGTCGTCAGGAGCGTCGTCGTCTTGGCCACCGGCGTCCTGGTCTGCGTTGGGGGCAGCGGTCGCGTTGGCCTGTTGCAGTTTCAATTCCAGATCCCGATCGTCTCCGCGGAGCCAGCGAACCAGCATGTCGAGATCGTGCTCGGACAGCAGGTTCAGCGACGGGTTGTCCTCGTGTTCGGCAAAGGCGGGCATGCGGTCGTTGCCGTCTTCGTTATAGAACCTCTCGTGCATCGGATTGGCGATGAACCCGTAGAGCCAATCGTAGGATCCGTAATCGGTCAGATCCGGCGCCGATCCCAGGTCACCCAAATCGTGGAACTTGTGACAGTCGGTGCAAGCTTGGGAATCGATGGCGATTTCCAGCGCGGCTTGGCCTTTGGCCAGGTCTCCGGACGCGCGTGCCTGAGCGATGGCATCCTGCCGCCAGACGAGATTTGCTTCGGCGGAGAGCGCCTCGGCGATTTGGGCGAGTGTTTTTTGGCCCTGGTCGTCCAGATTCGCCAGTTCGGATTCCACAAAGTCGGCGGCCATCATGCCGGTCTTGTGTTTTGTCAGGCCGAAGACCTGGTCGCTGACAATCTTGTTGGGATCCAGGAATCGCATGAACCAGTTGGGCGTCCCAAACCCATAGAGATTCGGGCCACCGTAGGGCGTCTCGCCGTCCCATGCCTCCGGCTCGCTCGGCCCTCGGATCCCTTCGCCGTTTTCGTCGAGATAGCTATGGCAACTGGCGCAACTGCGGTTGAAAATCCGCGGGCCCTGGATTTCAGGGTCGTTTTGGACGAGTCCCACGGCAGCGCCGGCACGAGGAATACCGTAGTACTTAATCAACTCGTGCAGGCGTTCTGATTCGTGGTGCGCCTGCGCCTGTGCGCCGTGGAATTTCTCGGCCGCGTCGACGCGTTCCTTCCATAGGGCGTACTCGGGTGAATTGGGGTCCGCGGGAGCCAATTTTCCGTATCGATGGTCATAGTTGTCGTGCTCGATCGCTTCGTAGGTCAGGTAGCCGGCGCCCATCACCAGCACCAGCATCACGACCACATTGACGAGGTGTCCGAAGCGGATCTTGGCGATCAGTGGCAAGGCGAACAAGAAGGCCATCACCAGGCTGGGCACGACGATGGCCCCGACAAATTCCGATTTGAATTTTTTCAACAACTGGAAGAGGAACAGGAAATACCATTCCGGCCTCGCGGCGCCATACGATTCGGTTGGTTCGGCAGGTGGGCCAAGCTCCGCCTCGCGCCAGATCGCCAATCCCAGGGCCGCGACCAGCAGCAGCAGACAGCCGACGGCGTCTTTGAAGACTTGTTTGGGCCAGAAGTATTCGTCGGGCCGTTTGGGGGAACTCTTGGCGGTGATTCCGTGCTTGCGAAACATGGCCAAGTGAAGTCCCAGCACAATCACGAGCAGGGCCGGCAAGACGCCTGCATGCATGGCAAAGAACCGGGTCAACGTGGAGTGCCCATACTGGCTGCCGCCAACCGCCAATTTTTGCATCTGCTCGCCACCCGGCGGCAGGGCCATTAATTCGGTTGCCACTTTGGTGGCCCAGTACCCCTTCTGATCCCACGGCAGCAGGTAACCGGTCAGGCCCAGGCCGAGCACCAAGAGCATCAGCACCAGCCCCAGCCAGTAATTGATCTCGCGCGGCGCGACATAAGCGCGGCAGACGACCACCTGAACCAGGTGCAAGGGCAGCAAGACAACCATGAATTGCGCCATGTAATGATGCACGCCACGCAGGAGGAAGCCACCCTGCATTTCGTACGTGATGTGGTACACGCTTTCCCAGGCGTTCTGGCTGCCGGGGCTGTAGCACATCCACAAGAAAATTCCGGTGATGGCCTGAGTGACAAAGGCAAAGACAAGCATGCTGCCGGTGATGTAGATCCAGCGTGACCCGCCCGGAATGTTCTCGTACATCCCCTCGTGCGCAAGCGCTCGAATGCCGGTCCGGTCGTCAAGCCAGTCGCTGAGTTTGGCGAAAATCGTTTTCATGATTTCGGCTTTTTCTCGTGTTTGCCGGTGTAGAAATTTTGGAACTTGACCCAGACTTCCTGGTCCTTCTCCAGCCGTGCGGGATCGACTTCGAGGGAATCCAGCGGGCGTGGGCTGGGATTGTTGCGGCCTGACTCGCTGACCAGCTTGCTTCCGTCCAGATCAAACGCGCTGTTGTGGCAGGGGCAATGAAACGCCGTACCGACACACGAAACGCTGCAACCCGCGTGGGGGCAGGTCGCATTGAAGACGCGGACCTGGTTGTCCGCAAGACGCTGCACAAAGACCGCGCCGATGGGCTGATTGGGGATGTAGTTCCAGGCGTCCTGCTTGTCGGCAATTACCGGAAACCGTTGCGGCTCGGCGTTTTCCTCCAGCGCACCCAGAGACGAAATGCGAATGAATCCGTCGTCGCCGTCCCCACCCTGCGCGTACCACAACGGCTTTTTCTTGGCCCGCCCAAGCGGATCGAGAAAGGTGACCACACCGACCAGGAGCGGGACCATTCCCACCAGGCCGCCGATCACAATCGACGCAATCTCAAAGACAAAACTGCGGCGGGGTTCCTCGTGCGGTTCGCCTGCGGGCGAATCATTCGCACCCGGTGATTCGGGTGCTGGCGATTGGTCTGAGGCCATCGCAAAAACTCCACGGTTTCGGATTCAAGAGTCTTGTGATTGTCGCTGCACTCGGCAAAACCATGTACGACGGCCTGCCGGTGGAAATGAGTTGCATGGGCAAGGCGTCTCAGTGGAAAACCGTTCCAATGAAGAGGCTTCCAATGCAAGGCGGGGGGAAAGGCGTGTGGGCGGGGGTGATGTTTGGCGGATGGGGTGTCGCGTCTGCAGCTGCCTGATTATCGCATAGCCGAGCGGACAACGTCAAGAACTTGCTTCCTGACGTCGTCGAGTGCGCCGTCCAGAAACGCACCCGCCGCCGCCTTATGCCCGCCACCATGAAAGTTGGCGGCGATGGCGTTGCACTCGATTGCACAGCGGCTACGGAAGCTGATCTTGAAACCGCCTGCCTCTTGTTCGACAAAGATGATGGCGAACTCGGTCCCGGAAATCGCCAGGGCCAGATTAATGGCGTCCTCCGTATCGCTCTGCAACGCCCCTGTCTGTTCGAAGTCTTCTTTGGTGACATACGTATGTTGCAACCGGCCGTTCAGCTCGCTTTCGATCCGCGAGAGGATTAAGCCTCGCAGGCGAACGCGTCCGGCGGTGTCCTGTTCGTACAAGGCGCGGTAGATTTCGGTCGGGCTGGCTCCCGCATCGACCACCTTGGCGATGATTCGATACGTTTCGCTGGTGGTGGAAGCAAATCGAAACCAACCGGTGTCCGTCGCGATGGCCGCAAAGATGGGCATGGCAATCTCCGGCGTCAACGTCACGCCGAGATGCTCGGCCGCCTCCACCACCATCCGGCCCGTCGCCTCGGCGGTCGTGTTCTTGAACAGTTCCGCACCGAGGTCGTCTTCGCCGACATGGTGATCGACAACAATCTTTTTCGCCTTGGTGGCTCGGATGACGTCGCCCATCGGGCCAAGTTGCGCCCAGGCACTGGTGTCCAAGACCATCATGACGTCCATGTCCAGCAACGCATCGATCGGTACGTCTTGCCCCAGTTCCTTGATGTGCTGCTGCGGATCGATAAATGCCAGGTTGGGTGGGGTGGGATGGCCGTTGACGATGATGACTTCCTTCCCCAGGGCTTCCAGGACGCCGCGCATCCCCAACTCGCTTCCCAGAGCGTCGCAGTCGGGGCGGATGTGACTGGTCAAGAGAAAACGTTGGCTGGATTGAATCAGGTCAACAAAACGGGGCCAGTCAGGAGTCATGAGTTCTGCCGTCAGCGAAAGGGGAGTTTGGGTCGATGCTCTGCCAGCGGCCTGAGCGAACCGCCTTGGCGGTGATTACCGCGAAAACGGGATTTGCCGAATGTCCGTGGTCTTGATCACCGGGCCGTCAGCTGAAGCGGTTTGGAAGATCATGGCGACGGAGTTGTTAGGGAGTTGCTTATGGGTTGCGCGAGGCAGCAACGTCTCGCGCGAGTTGCGATTTTAGCTGTTCGACGGAACCAAACGAACGAATGTCGCGTAGGCGTTGCAGAAAGTCAACCTCCAGCGGCTGCCCGTACAGCGATCCTTGAAAGTCGATCAGGTGGACTTCGACCTTCAACGCATCTTCGCCAAACGTGGGGTTCGGCCCGATATTTACGGCCGCTGGCCATTTTCCGGCGACACATTTCGCGCGACAGGCGTAGACGCCTTTGGCCGGCAGGAGTGTATCGATCGCATCGACGTTGGCCGTCGGGAACCCCAGCTTGGCCCCGCGTCCGGCGCCGTGGGTGACCATACCCCGGATCCGGTAGGGGCATGTCAGGAGGGTATTCGCCATTGCCACATCACCGTCGGCGATCAGTTTGCGGACGCGGCTGCTGGAGACGTACTCGCCTTTCAGCGTTAGCGGCGAGACGATTTCCAAGCGGACATCGCTGGCCTGGCAGAGTTCGCCGAGCAGCGTGATGTTGCCGGCTCGCGCGCGACCGAAATAGAAATTGGGACCTTCCACCATTGCGCGGGCCTGCAGTTGTTGCCGTACGATCTGGTCGAAGAAGACGTGTGGTTCGAGCGAAAGTAAGGCCTCGTCCGTCGGATAAACGACCATGATGTCAACGCCCAGCTCTGCCAGCAGATCGGCCTTCCGGTCCGTCCAGGTCAGCGGCGGCGGGACGGCGTCGGGGCGGAGGAGTCGGACGGGATGCGGGTCGAAGGTAAACACGACTGCGGGGCCACCCACTTTACGCGCCAACGCAACCAACTGTTCGATGATGCGAGCGTGCCCTCGATGCACACCATCGAAGTTGCCGATGGTGATCGCCCCGCCTCGAAATGAAGGGTCATTTGAATCCAGTGTGCGGACGAGCTTCACAAGTTCAACTTTCAAGTTGCAAGAATGCGGCGGGCAAGTAGCGGATCAGGTCTCCGGCGGTCAGGGAGACCTGCCCCACGTCGGCCGCCGCGAGATCACCGGCGAGGCCGTGAACGTGGGCCGCCAGACGTACTGCCTCGAAGGGGGGCAAGCCCTGGCCGATCAAGGCCGTCGCAATGCCGGTCAAAACGTCGCCACTGCCACCGGTCGCCATGCCAGGATTGCCCGTCTGGTTGTGGGTCGCCTGCTGACCGTCGGTGATCAGGGAGCGGTGACCCTTGAGGCAAATGACCAGCTTGCTCGCGACGGCCATCAGTCCGGCGCGGAGTTCGAGTTCCTCGCGAGGCAGGCGATCGACGCCGAGTAGTTTTTGGAATTCGCCCGCGTGTGGCGTGAGAATGCGTGGGCCGCCCGGTTCGCTGAGAACCTCCGGTTTTTGTGCCAAGGCATCCAGGGCATCGGCATCAAATACGATCGGCTGAGGCAGCACCTGATACATCCAGGCGATCAGCCCGGTGATTTGCGGGGAACGGCCCAGTCCGGGGCCGCAGCCAATGCACGTCGCACGTTCGGCCAGTGCAACCAAGTCATCTTTGGCCGCAACCACCAACCGGCCCTTGGAATCGCAAGCCAGCGGCGCGGTCATGCAGGCGGGTTCGAATGAGGCGACGGTCTCCAGGCAGCAATCCGCCACACCCAGCGTCACCGTTCCGGCCCCGCTCCGCAACGCCGCCATGCCAGACAACGCGATCGCGCCGGCCATGCCGCGGGATCCGCCAATCAGCAGGGCGCGACCATAGTCGCCCTTGTGGCTCGCGGCGGCCCGCGGGGCGAGGATTGGTAATTCGGACGTGGTCTCTTGAGCGGTCATGGCGAGGAACTCGACCGGTGGCAGCGGCGGGCGATCATGCCGGCGATATACCCTCCTTTGAAGCCAGCGTCGATGTTCACAACCGTCACGTTGGCGGCGCAGCTGTTGATCATGCCCAGCAGGGCGGTCACGCCCCCCAGGCTTGCGCCGTATCCGACGCTTGTCGGAACTGCAATCACCGGACAGTCGACGTAGCCACCGACGATGCTCGGCAGTGCCCCCTCCATCCCGGCCACGACGACCACGGCGTCTACGTCTCGCAGCACGTCCAGGTGGGCAGGCAAACGATGCGGCCCCGCGACGCCGACATCGTGCACCATTTGTGGTTCAATCCGCATCCAGCGCAGGGTTTCGCGCGCTTCTTCGGCGACGGGCACGTCGCTGGTGCCGGCGGTCACGATCGTCACTTGGCCGGTGTCCGCCTGGTTCGCCGGGGGGACAGCAACATCCAGGCGCCAGGTGCGGGCGATGGGATTGTACCGGCCATCCGGGTAGGGCACTGCCAGACGCTCCGCCTTGTCGCCGTCCATGCGGGTCACCAGGACATCCGTTTCGTTGTCCCGAAGCTGGGCAATGATCTTGGTGAGGGTGTCCGGGTCCTTGCCCTCTCCGTACACGACCTCGGGAAATCCACACCGCCGCTGGCGGTCCAGATCGAGTGTAAAGGCTTCCGTTGGTTGGTCTTGCATGCCCCTATCGTATTCCCACGGAGCACGTTGCGAAAGTGGCCCGGACCCGGCGCCGGGAGCTAGACGTTGATCCCTTGGGCCTTGTCAGCGGTGTGCCGGGGTACCACAATCTGAGGTCGGCGTCGTGAGCTGGTTTGCGCGCCTCAACGAAATAAAAAGGACGAATCGATATGCCCAGTTGCGTGCTTGCTTATTCCGGCGGCTTAGACACCTCAGTGATTCTCGGTTGGCTGCAGGATGAAGGCTACACCGTACATTGCGTGTATGTGGACCTGGGCCAACCGTGTGAAGATCGCGAGGCGATCCTGGAGAAAGCCCGGAAAAATGGGGCTGCCAGTTCACGGATCGTTGATGTACAGGAAGAACTGTGCCGCGATTTCGCCTTCCCGGTCATGCAGTGGAACGCCAAGTATGAATCGATCTATCTGCTCGGTACGTCGATCGCGCGGCCGTTGATTTCGAAGGTCTGCCTGGAAGTGGCCCGCGAAGTTGGTGCCGACGCGTACGCTCACGGCGCGACCGGCAAGGGGAACGACCAGTGCCGCTTTCAGCTCGCCGCCGAAGCACTCGACCCCAGCGTCACGGTGGTCGCGCCATGGCGGATGGAGCGGTTTCGAGCGGCATTTCCTGGCCGCACGGAGATGATCGCCTACTGCGAAGCGAAGGGAATTCCAGTCAAGGCGTCCGTGGCCAAGCCCTACAGTTCCGACGAGAATTGTTTGCACATCAGCTACGAAGCGGGTGAATTAGAAGATCTCACC
>JAUIHJ010000817.1 GCA_030432015.1 bacterium | reverse complement strand
GCCTGCCCCAGGCTGGAAACGGGGATGACCTCGATGCCGCTGACCACCGCGGCCTCGCCGGCGCTGGCGGTCGGTACGACGATCCCCCGCAGGTTTTTCTGCTTGGCTGCAGCGATCGCAATCGACAGGGCACCCTTGGTGGGACGCGTACTGCCATTGAGTGCCAGTTCACCGACGACGGCGTAATCGTCAAACCGATCCGACACGATCTGCCCGCTGCCGGCCAGAATCCCCAGCGACATTGGCAGATCAAAGGACGCGGCCTGCTTGGGAAGCTCGGCCGGGGCGAGGTTAATGACGATCCGATCCTGCGGCCGCTGGTAGCCCGAATTGACAATCGCCCGTTCGATCCGATGCGTACTCTCCTTGACGGCCGCTTCGGGCAGTCCGACCAAAATGGTCTTGGGGAGTGCCCCCGGCGAAACATCCACCTCGACCTCGACCGGCAAGGCTTCAATTCCCAGCAACGAAAACGTTTGCAGTTTTGCCAGCATGCCCGCGTCGGCTCACACAAGGGAGAGGGATGAGACTCGACTTGCGTTTTAAGCGGAACACCTGGCAGCCACAATGCGTCGCACTCTCATTTACGTGTAAGTGAACAAGTTTCGGTGGCGGCCAACCGGCCAACTGGCCGAGCGGCACCGAAAGCGCACGCCGACGACCATGTGTGGGGCGGCCCAGTTTTCAAAACTTACAAGTAACTGCGATGCTACGACCGGATGACACGATCGCAACGCTACGCATCAATCGTGGCCCGTCGACCCAAGGCGTTTGTAAATCGACAATGTTCACTTATTCCGGCCGCCTTATTCCCGCCCCGCCCCGGCCGACGCGACAGGAAGTTCCTGATACCAGTCCAGCAGCGACTGACGCATCGATGCGACCACTTCGGGGTTCGCTGCGGCCAGATTCCTCGCTTCCGCGACATCCCCAGCGAGATCATAAAGCTGCGGTTCGGTGCCATCGAGCCTGGTGAGTAGCTTCCAGTCACCGCGCCGCATCGCCAGTGATGGGTTCGATGTTGGATAATGCCAGAACTGCGACTCAGTTCGTTGGAATGGCTGGCCGGTAAGTGCGGCGAGCATGTCTTCGCCGTCTGGCTGATATCCGGGCGGCATGGTAGCCCCGGTGACGTTGCAGAAGGTGGGGACGAAGTCGCAGATATTCAGCACTGACTCTTCGTCGACTCGTCCCGCTCTCACACCACCTGCGGGCCAGCGCACGATGAGCGGAACGCGAATCCCGCCTTCGTGCAATGTGTGCTTCCAGCCTCGCAGTGGGCCGTTTGACCCGCCACGTCCCCTGGCGGCACCGTTGTCGCTGGAGAACAGCACCAGCGTATTCTGATCGAGGTCAAGGCGTTTAAGTGCGGCCAGAACCCGGCCGATCTGCTCGTCCATGTATCTGACCATCGCGTAGTGCACCTGACGCTTCTCGTCCAGATGCCGGAATGGACGGCGCATTTCGTCGGTCGGCTTAAACGGTGTGTGGACATCCTTAAACCACACATTGACATAAAATGGGCTGTCTTTGTGGTCGCCCGCGTGCCGCTCCAGAACACGAATCGTATCGTCAGCAATTGCCTGACTCGACCACGTCAGCCAATCCTGACTCATGTACGGATAGACGTCGTGCGCCTGAGGCCACGGCTGCAAGTCTTTCCATGTCGGGCCATTCCCGATCGTCGTTCTGGAATAGTGAAAACCATAGTCGACCACGGGCGGTGCATCGGGATGATTGATCACAATTTCGGTTCGACCAGACGTGTCGACGCCCGGATTCTTCAGGTCCGCAATCTGAAACGTGCGTCCGCTGCCACCGCCAAGATGCCACTTTCCGATCATCGCCGTGCGGTAGCCGGCGTCCTGCAACGCTCGCGGAAAAGACGGTGCGTTGACGTCCAGCCAGTCGGGCATGTGTCGAGCCCGATTGGCTGTAAAGAATGACAGGTGTCCGTAGATCCGATGCCGTCCCGGAAAATGTCCCGTGATCGCCGACGCGCGCGTCGGCGAACACACACAGTGTGACACATAAAACTGAGTGAACCGCGTGCCTTCACTGGCCAGCCGATCAAGCGTCGGCGATTGCGCCTCGCTACTGCCGTAACACGCCAGGTCTCCAAATCCCAGATCATCAGCATAGAAGAAGACGATGTTCGGCCGAGGCGGTGCAGCTCCCATGCAGGCAAGGGGCAGCAAACACGCCAACAGATGCAACACGAACGATGATCCCTTGGGCTGGAATAAGACGCGCAACATGGATCTCCACCGATGCGTCCTTCGACGCGGAGGTACGTGAGGAAGTCCCGCAAGAACGACATTCAAGTCGCTCGCGAGCAGTGAGGCCTCATCTTACCGATAACAGGGACACCCAACAAACTGGCGAGCTCTGTATTCCATGCCAGCGCTGCATTCGCCCCGCGCTGTTCCCGGTACGCCCCTCGACGAACCGATGCCCTTCCGTTGCGGGCAGGTATACATCATCGTCGCTCTCACGTTCCGTGTTGGTTTGCGCTCCACCCTTCACGCCGTGGTTTTGACGGTGCGCTGATCAGGTTATCCCACGACGCAGGCTGCTGAAACCGCGGCAGAAATGGTAACCCGACGCGTGAGCGAGGGGTGAGCTGCGAGAAATCGAGATCAACACATCGGCATCCGTCGCTGACGCGTTTTGAAGTTGCGCATCTTGGAGCAGGCGTTGTTTTTTGCCCAATACGTCGGTCCTAAAGTTGCGCTATTCCGGTTCCTTCACCCCCAAAGCATTGACGATAGGAAATTCTAAGTTAGGAAACTGATTGTGCGTCAATGTCTCGGGGGAGAGGGAGCTGGAAAAATTCAAAACTTCAAAACTCGAGCGTCGGGTTACAGGAACCCCATGCCTGCCGTAACAATCGCAACTTCAATACGCCATAGCCCGGTACCTTGAATCGGAGTGTGGCGCAGTTCAAAAAGTGCGTGGCCCCGTTTGCAGTGGCCCCGTTTGCAGTGCCGTCTGCAAACCCCAATTTGCAGTCATCGATGCCGTGATGCACGGAAATGGGCCTGTCAAGAGAAATGCCTGATTGCACTCGGGCTCGTTTCAGCCACGCGATTTGTGGGTGTCCCCCTTTTTGCTTTTGTGGGTGTCCCCCTTTTTGCTCTTTTTT
>JAUIHJ010000061.1 GCA_030432015.1 bacterium | reverse complement strand
GGGCCCAATGGACTGGCAGTCGAACTTTGACGTGTAACGATTGTCAGGACAGCCTTCCCAACCGAATATCCTACTCATCAGCGCCAAGAAACGCCACGCGTCGAGCAACGCGGGCCGAGCAAGCCGCGCGGCGGAGAACCGGACCGGACTCTGCGCGCCGTCAATCGTAATACAACGGGCGATAATCATAGAGCGAACGGCTTTCCAATTCCGGAAAGGGTTTGCCCGGCGGCGGCGTCGCTTCAATGCGATGAATCAGCTCGATCAACACGACCTGCTGCGATGCCCCGTCACGGGCGTTCTCCGCATTCCAACGCCGTCCCAGCCAGTCGCAAAAATCAAGTCGCCGCAAGGCATAGGCATCGGTCGTGAGGTTGTCGAGATACTTCCGCCACCGCTGAGAAACATACGTTTCGCTTACCAGCCGCGGCTTGTCCCACGGCAACGGGAGCTCCGGTTGCCAAAGGTTGACTTCCGAACCGTTGCGGAGCGTTCCTTTCATGACGAGCCACCCGTCTTCGGTGCGGGGAATCGGTGAGAACATGCCCCAGTTCTGGTCCAGGCCAAGTGCACGGCCGACGCCGTTGGTCGACAAAGGAAGAATCCTTTGCTCCCAATACTTGACGTCGCGCTCGCGGATATTCCACAGCACGACATAGACCAACAACAGCGCCAGGGTGCCGTTAACAAACCAATAACCGACGCCGCGATTTCGCCAATACACCGTTTCCGATCGAGCCAAGAAGCGAAACTGGCCAGCGCGCACCCTGCGGCGCAGGCCAGTGGCGGCACGGACGAGTTGTCGCGTCGTCGCCAGCCGCCTCAACCTGTACCGTCGCGGCCGTAGCGCGTCCCAGAATTCTGCCGGCAGAAACACCGTCCAGGCCACGACGCAAATAATGGGAAACAGCCCCAGTGTCATGGTCGCGGCCAGGCCGACATGAAACAGCAAGAACGTCGCCACAATTGCCATCCGGATGCGACTGTTCCAAAACGGTACGAAGACCACGATCGGTCCCAGCAATTCCAAGTAGAACGCACCGGCAGTGAGCAGCATCATCAACCCCGGGTACTCACGCAATACCAGCCCCGCAGGTCGCACGAATGCATCGCAATGCATCGCATAATAGACTCCTGAAAACTCGGTGTGCCAGACCGGATTCATCTTGGCAATTGCGGAATAGAAATACATCATTGCCAATTGCAGCAGCAGCGCCGCTGACGCGACGCTCGTCAAGCGACACGGCAACGTGTTGCGTGGGCGATGGATCAGTCGATCGATGCTCCAGACCCCTCCCAACGGCAAAAAGAGCGACCAGAGCAACATACAGCGCAACAGGACGTCGCCACTGTTGAGAATGTCCGGGTTGCGCGCATCCAGCGAGAGCAGCAACACCCAACTGACCGCTGCCGACAGGCGACTTCGGTAGCCGAGCAAAAGCCAAACGGCGAAACATGCCGCGACGAGCATCAACAGTAATTGAGCCCAATACTGACCACTGTACATATGCAGAGACCAGGCATGCTCAAAGCCGAATTGACTGCCGATCTCGTTGAGCGAAATCAGGACATGCCGCGGTAAGATACCGGCGTCGGTGAAGTACGGGCCGATCTCGCGGCTTCGATACCACAGGTCCACCAGGAGGGTGGCGGCCACGCCGACGCGAAAGGCGGCCAGCGAACGTGGGTCAATGCCGAAGACCGACCGACACATTCGCATGCCGTGTCCCCAGATGGACTTCGGGACACTGAAACCAGGCGCGGGTTGGGGCTGCTTGTCATTCATGATTGACTCATTCGATCCAATCGAATCTACCTTATTTGGTCGGGTAGTCTACGGATTTCGCCGCCTGTCGAGAATTGTCGTTGCGACCACTGGCAGGACCCGCGCAAGCCACACAACCGGTGCGGGTTTGGCGAACTCCGCGGAGCCTGCGCGGCCGTGGCCAGCATCGAAAACGCGCTCCGCGATTGCGTCGGGGCAACCTGCCTGCGAAAATAGGACGGTCGTTGCGAAGCGTCGAGACACGTCACGTTGACGGCATGTGCACCGAGGCAAGTCAGGTCGACGCAGAGCGGACCAACCGGTTCGTTGATTCCTGCCATCCTCTTGCCACCTGCCGCATTCGTTTCCAATTCCCACCGATTTCAGCCGCTCAATCAACCGCCCGCCATGCACCAGGCCTGCCCGAATTTTCGCGATCTCCATCGTCGCCAGCGCCGTGAAGTCTTGCGGCTAGGAGGCCTTGGCATGTTGGGGCTCTCGTTGCCGGCACTGTTGAATGGTCAAGCACGTGCCGGCGTCCAACCGCTGCCGGCGGCGTTTGGCCGTGCCAAAGCATGCATCTTCCTGTTTATGTGGGGCGGGCCTGCGCAGCATGATACGTGGGATCTGAAACCCGCAGCGCCAGTCGAAATCCGAGGTGAATTCAACCCCATCGCCACGCGAGTTCCGGGCATTCAGATTTGCGAACACTTCCCCCAACTCGCCCAACGCACCGACCAGCTCGCCATCATTCGATCAATGACACACGGCGATGTGAACCACACGTCCGCGACCCACTTCCTGCTGACCGGACAACCACCACCCACCACAACCGAGCTGCGTGCCCAGTGGCCGCACATGGGTTCGGTGTTGGCACATTTGGGTCGTGGCACCGGCCCGCTGCCGCCGTTTGTGTCGATGCGGCCCAAGCTGGATAACACTGTGCCGCGTTTTGTCGAGCAGAGTCAAGGGCAGTTCGCCGGCTGGCTCGGCCCGGTCGACGATCCGTTCACGATCGACCACGCACCGGATCGCGCGGACTATCACGTGGGCGACCTGAAATTGCCCGCCGATGTATCCGAGATGCGGCTGTCCGAGCGTCGCAAGTTGCTGGCCAGCCTCAACCAGCAACTGGCTGGCGGCAACGCCGCCTTCGACGCCAAGGCGGCGAATGAGCAGCGGGCGTTTGACTTGTTGACGTCATCCGTCTCGGGACGAGGTGCATTCGATCTTACGCAGGAATCGGCGAAAATGCGCGAGCGTTACGGCTTGAATCCGCACGGGCAATCCGTGCTCCAGGCCCGCCGCCTGGTCGAACGTGGCGTGCCGCTGGTGACGGTCTTCTGGCCCAATGACGGCATTAAGAATGTCAGCGTCTATTGGGACACCCATAGCCGCAACTTCGTCGATCATAAGACCCGGTTGATGCCGGTCGCCGACCAAGCTTTTTCCGCCTTGCTGGATGACCTCCAAGCCCGCGGCATGCTGGACGAGACACTGATTGTTTGGTCCGGAGAATTTGGACGAACACCGAAGGTCGGCCAGCGCAACAGCGACGCCGGCGCCGGCCGCGACGGGCGCGATCACTGGCCCAACTGCTTTACGACGGTCTTGGCCGGAGGCGGCGTGCGCGGCGGCTATGTTCACGGCCGCTCGGACCGACATGCCGCGTTCCCGGCGGCAGATCCCGTGGCGCCGGTCGATCTAATTGCCAGCCTCTACCATCTCATGGGAGTACCCGGCGATCTACTGCTCCACGACACCGGCGATCGGCCGCATCGAGTTCGGCCGGGCAACGCGATTCGCGAGCTGTTTGCGTGACCCGCACACCGTGGCCGCCGGCGCCCCAGGCAGCACCGCCACCGGGTTGCCGCGTTAGGATGCTTCGCCCGCCGATGCCAAACAGCAGACCAGAAACTCGCACGCTTGCCGGGCAATCCCGGGCGCCGTCGATTCACGCGGTCCGGCAACGTTAAGCGTCACAATCTGCGCCTCGCAGAGCCACTGAAGCACCATGGCATCATCGGGTGAACCCGCAAGATCGACAAGCAAATAAGGCTTGTCCAACTGCCGGGCGAGGCGAAACGTAAGCTCGGTGCCACCCAGCAGCGTTTCACGGTACAGCAGGAGCGTGGCATCCGAGTCGATGACATTCTGCCTCGTGCGGATGGGATAGTTCGGCGAGTCCGTCGGCGACAGTTGATATCGCAGCGGGATGGGACCATCCTCGGCGCGCCGGCCACGTGGACACCAGCCACCGTGATCCAAACCGAGTTCGATCGCGGCGTCGAGTGCCCCGCGGTCGACCCCCGTTTGCCCGCCCGAGACAATTCGCCGCAGACCAAGTTGCCGTTCCGATCCAATCATCGCGACATCGTACCAAAGCTGCCGCAGGCGACAACCGTTCAGACGCTTTCGCCGGCCAACCAGGCCGTACTAAACGCGGCCTGGAAATTGTAGCCGCCGATGGGGCCGTCGAGGTCCAATAATTCGCCTGCGATAAACAGGTTGGGAACCCGCTTACTTTGCATGGTCCGCGAATCCACTTCCGCCAGCGAGACGCCTCCGGAGGTTACCTCGGCCTTGCCAAAGCCACGTGTGCCGCTGACGGGAATCCGATTCTGCTTGATTGCCGCCACCAATGCTTGCCGTTGGCGTTTGGAAACTTCCGCCGCCTTGAGTTCCTGGGGGAGTCCCAGACTGAGTCCGATCGCTTCGGCCAGGCGACGTGGAATGTGCCGGGCCAGAATTCCCATCACTTGCTTCTTGCCGTCCGCCGCAAAATCACGGGCAAGTTGGTCGCCCAGGGGAACGATTTCGGTCGCCGGCAGAAAGTCGCATTCGAGCACCAGCGTGTGGGGCTGGGGATGCGCGGTAATCGTGCGACTGATGTCCAACGCGACAGGACCGGACAGCCCGAAATGTGTGAAAAGAAATGAACCGCGGCATTCATCCAGATAGCGGGACTTTTTATTCCGCTGGGGGGCCTCTGCCACCGCGGACTCGCCTGGCAGAAGTCGCACGACCACGTCGGGGATCGTAACGCCGCGCAACGCTCGGACCCAGTCCGCATTCGTTGTGATGGGAGTCAGCGCCGGCCGTGGTGTCACAATGGTATGCCCAAGCGAAGACATCCAGTCATAGCCGTCGCCCGTCGTGCCGCAGCCCGGGTACGATTGCCCACCCGTGGTGACGATCACGCGGTCGGCGTGTAGCGCCCGAGCTGATGTCACCAGTTCGAATCCGGACTCAACATTTTCCAGGCGGTCAAGCGGTTCGCCTAATGCCAGTTCGCACCCGCTGCGACGTAGGCGACTCAGCAGTGCCTGCAAGACGTCGGTGGCACGGTCACTGACGGGAAAGACTTTGCCGGTTTCCTCGACCTTGGTCGCGACCCCTTCCGCGGCAAATAGCTCGACAACATCCTGGGGGCCAAGTGCCGCTAACGCGGAGTGCAAGAATCGCCCCTGGCGGCCAAAGGCGGTGACAATGCCGCGCGCATCCGTCTGATGCGTGATGTTACAGCGTGTGCCCCCCGACATCAGGATCTTCGCGCCAGGCTTGCGGTTCTTTTCCAGGAGGAGCGTCCGGCGTCCCCGTTCGGCAGCGCGCGTCGCGGCGATCAATCCGGCGGCTCCAGCGCCGACCACAATCACGTCCCAACGCATGCCTTGCACCTCTCCCGCCGTCGCGGAGGTCGCGTCTCGACCGGCTCACTCGATCGATTAATCACGCTGGCCGGGTCCGCACAAATCCGGGTACAGACGCTTCAGTTCCGCCAAAGGTGGCGTGTCGAGCTCAATGCCGGCGGAGATCCGGTCGGGCCGTTCAATACGGTTGCGGTTGTGGTAGTACAGCGCCTTGAAGTAGCGGCCCTCGCCGTCGTAAATTCGCTTTGAGATATTCCAAAAGCTGTCATCTGCCACCGTGGTATAGGTCGCCGGAACGCGACGTTGGCTGGAACCGTCACGACTCGAGTCGCTGACCGTGCCGAAACTGGCCGGGTCGCGCAAGGGGCGGTTGCTGATTCCTGGCGGGACGGGCGGCCCCTGGATCGGGTTCGTTCCACCGGGCACATCGAGCTCGTCTGGATCCGCCGCGCTGGGCAAATTCTCGCCGTCCAGCGTGTTGGTGGCCGACGAGCCATGGAAGGCGGGAGACTCCGCGCCGGGTTGCTGGACGGTGGCGGGTGAAAGGCCATAGCGGTTGACGTCGCTCGTGGCGGGGCCGCGATCGAAATAGGGATTCTCAATCGGCCGCGAGGAACCATGGGGCGTGTACCGCGGGCTCGCAGCTTGCTCTGCGTCGGTGACCGGCTTGGCACGCAGGATTGTGGGAAACTTTGTTCGGGAAGCTGCCTGCGAACCGGTCTCGCTGGTCAACGTGGCGGGCAGAATCTCCGCGCGCGGGGCTGACCCCAACTGCATTCGCTTCGTCGCGAAGACCACTCCGAAAACGACAACCGCCAAGCCGCCAAGCATCAGCCAAGTCTTATTTGATGCACTCATAGGGATGCCTCCTCCTTGAGGCACAGCCAACATCATTCAATCAGACGTCGAGAAATCGATTTTGGAAATTGGGAGACCGCAGAGGTTCGCGGCGAATTCAACGGGACTTTGTGGTTCGGACCAAGGCGAATCGGACAGAGCGGCTCTTGCGACGCTGCCAGGTTTTTCCATAAACCCTTGCTTTTTTGACGGTTTGCCCCCCTGCCAGGCACGCGGGCCTGGGGTCGGAGGCGATTGCAGGGCAACCGATCGCATCACAAGGTGGCGCTGTCGAGTTCAATCTCCGCTGGCATCGACCCGCTCCGCAACACGCAACCGTGCACTGCGGCTCCGCACGTTACGAAGTAACTCTGATTCATTAGGTCGTATCGGTTTCTTCGTCAAGGGCATATACCGCGGGTCGTCGCGAAATGCGGCCTTAACCAGCCGATCTTCCAGGGAATGAAAGCTGATCACGGCCAGGCGGCCCCCCACCGCGATCGCGGGCGGAATCCGCTGCAGCGTCCGTTCAAGCGCTGTCAATTCGTCATTCACGGCGATCCGCAGGGCCTGAAACGTCCGCGTCGCGGAATCGATGTTGTGGTTCTTGCTCCGCGGTACGCACCCGCGGACCAGCTCTGCGAGCTCACGTGACGTGCGGATCGGCTTGGTCCGCCGCCGTAACACGATCTGTTTGGCGATTCGGCGACTCTTGCGTTCTTCGCCGTATCGGTAGATGACATCGGCCAGTGACTTTTCACTCAGCCGCTGAATCAATTCCCAGGCCGGCTCACCCATTTGTGGATCAAAACGAAGATCGAGGTCGCCGGTTGCATCAAAGCTGAATCCGCGCGCGGCGTCGGCCAATTGATCGCTGGAAAGCCCCAGATCCAACACCACACCGTCGACTGGCGGGAGGGACAACTGGTCCAAGACCTCGGGAATCTCCCGGAAATCTGCATGAGCAACTTGGACCGGCAGCCCTTTTAAATGCACCTCGGCCCGCGCGATGGCGTCCGGGTCGCGGTCGAATCCGATCACCAACCCGTCGCTGCCGACTTTTTCGGCCAGCAACCGGGTGTGGCCACCGCCACCCAGGGTCCCGTCAACGAATGTCTGGCCGAGCGTGGGCTCGAGCCACTGGATGACCTCGTCCGGCATCACGGACACGTGCGCTGATTTCGGTTGGTGCATAACTACTGGGAATACCGGCAAACCGGTCACGCGCCAACCCGGCGCTTTGAGAGCACCCGACCCGGGGGCACATCCATGTACCCCGGAGTTGGGCCGATGCCTGTAAGCCGACCGGTGAGGGTCGCCAGTTGGCTTACGGTGTTGATTCGCTGCATCCTGCAGGCGAACCCCAGGAAATCCAGGGCCGCCGAAGCGGCCCCGTGGATCAGCCAGTGGCCGCAGGCTGATCCAAATGATTTCCCAGTTAACGGACGGACGTCGCACTTGATTTGGTCGGCGAGCAGTAGAAGCATCCGTGCCTCGGTTGCTACGCCCTAACGCGGCCGCGACGACCGCAATTCCTCCTGTGTATTCGGGCTATCCGGGGTAATTTGGGTCGCCGAAGCGCTGACACTTGCCGGCCCACCAAACGCACTCTCCGCAATCTCGTCATACCGCGGTTGCGTTTCCATCAAGTAAGCATTCCACTGATCGCGATTCCAAAGCTCTAAGTGATCACGCACACCCAACAACACCACTTCTTTGGCGAGCCGACCGAAGGCCGCCAACTCGACAGGCACCCGAAGTCGCCCCTGACGATCGATCTCAACCCGCTGTGCTTGAGCATAAAACAACCGGCTGAAGGCCCGCACGTCCTGGCCTGTCGGTGAATTACGCCCCACCTGTGCCGCCAATTCCTGAAATATATTTTCCGGAAACAGCTGGATGCAACCGTCTGTTCCGGGTGCCAAATACAATACGTTTTGATCAGGAAATCCCAGCGAGTCGCGGACGGGTTTGGGAACGGCAATTCGCTGCTTCTCGTCGATCGCGCGAACAAACGTTCCCGTCAGCAACATGCCACCACTCCCAACCACTCCGACCCACTTCCACCCCAAGATATCCACATCGCCTCAAAAATCAACTCGATTTTCACCCGCAGAAAACAGGGGCTTTCCGGCAGGCGTTTGCTGTAGACGTCAGCTAACAAACGACTTAGGGAGAGGCGAAGATTCTTCAAGAAAATCGAATTTTCTTGGGGGCGTGCTATCACGCCTCAGATGAGTTTCCACCGGCGAGATGCGATTCGTAGAGCGAAGCGTAAGCTGCCACCATCCCGTCGAGCGAAAATTCGGTGGTCGCTCTCGCCTGATTGGCGTCCCCCAACCGCCGTGACAACTGGTCGTCCTGGCCCAGTGCGACGAGGCGTTCCACGAGAGCAGTGGAATCCGCAAAGTCGACGGTTTGCTCGGCGTGTGCCGAACCAATCAACTCGCGGACGCCGTGAGTCTTGGTCGCGACAATCGGCAGACCGGCAGCCATTGCTTCCAACACGACATTCGGCATCCCCTCCCAGCGCGACGTCAGCACGAACAGCGAAGCGGTCGACATCAGCTGCGCAACGTCACGTCGCCAGCCGATGAAATGCACGCGGTGGGTGATGTCGAGCTTCGCGGCCTGGGCGCGCAACCGCACATCCTCGGGACCGGCCCCCACGATTACCAGGTCGTGCGCGGGCAACCGCTCGAAGACGACCGGCAATGTGCTCAGCAGCCAATCGATCCCCTTTTGCGGATGAAGCCGCCCCACACACAGCATGAGGCGCCGGGCCGGATCGATCCCCATTGTCGTCACGTTCAGTGGTTTGGCCTGCCGCTGCTTGGGAACATCGATGGCGTTGGGAATTACAACCAACTTATTGGCCGGCAAGCCTGCGTTCCGCGCATCGTCGCGAACCGCCTGACTGACGCAGACGACGGCCGTGGCCTGCTGTGCCGCCCACCTCTCCAACCGCTGCCGCCACACAGATGGATCTGCCACGCGAAGGCCTAAGAATAATCGCCACCGTCGGCGGCGTCTGGCAAGACTTGCCAGGACATCGGCATGAAATAAGAATGATTGCACGACGTGTGGACGAAATGCATCAAGCGTTCTCCGCAGCCGACGGACGGCGTTGAGGAGACGCCATTTGGACGCCGCATTCAAGAAATGAACCGGTATCTCTGCAGCTTCCAAACGGTCCACCAACGCCAGTTGTTCCCCCGTTGGTCGCGGCGCGATCGAGATGACCAGCGGTTCGAAACGTGTCCGATCAAGGCCGATCGCAAGCTGCGTCAAACAACGTTCGGCACCGCCAACGTTTAATTCCGTGATCAGGAAGGCGACGCGGATTCGCTCACCGGCGGTCGGATTGATGGTCATGGCGGATGCTCGTAACTGCCGTTTCGTGTCCGGGGTATCAGACCTATACTCGACTTTTTCCACCGCCCCCCTGCAATCAACCAAGCGTCACGAAGCGAATGTCGGAACTTGACCAGTATGACTACGAACTCCCCGAGGAGTTGGTTGCCCAGCAGCCACTTCGTCGCCGGAGCGATGCGCGGCTGATGCTGGTGGACCGATCACGTCAGCAAATCGACCATTACCACATCCGTGATCTGCCTGACATACTAACTTCGCGCGACGCGTTGATCTTGAACGACACACGGGTCCTCCCCGCCCGGCTCATGGGTTTCCGTACGCGAACCGGAGGCCGTTGGTTTGGCCTCTTCCTGGCGGAATCACAAAGCCCCGCGAGCATTGATGTTACAAGCGGTGATGCCGCTGCAATGTCGCAGCCAAACCCGCGTCCGCGGAAGATTTGGCAGGTGATGAGCAAGACGCGAGGCAAGCTTGAGGCGGGTGAAGAGGTCACACTGGTCGATCACCTGGGGCGCGCCGCCGTCCAGCTCACAATGCTCGCCCATCAAGGAGCCGGTGTCTGGGCCGCGCAGCCGGACCGTCCCGGCACGCCAGCAGAAATCCTGGCGGACATCGGCCGCGTGCCGCTCCCCCCCTACATCCGCGGTGGCGAGATGGTGGACGCGGACGTAGAACAGTATCAAACCGTCTTCGCGGAAAAACCCGGGGCCGTGGCGGCACCGACGGCAGGGCTCCACTTTACCGACGAATTGCTCGCCAAGTTCACGGCGATGGGCATCTCCAGCCACCGCGTGACGTTGCATGTCGGCCTGGGGACGTTTCGGCCGATTGCCGTGACTCGCCTGGCGGAACACACCATGCATACTGAGTGGGGGCAGATCGACGCCGCGACGGCCAGCGCCATTAACGCGCATCGCGCTGCGGGCGGGCGATCCGTCGCCGTCGGCACGACATCGGTCCGCGTTCTCGAGACGGCCGCTGCCTCGGGAACGCTGCAACCCTGGACCGGCGAAACGAACTTGTTTATTCGACCTCCTTACGACTTTCGCGCCGTCGACGCGTTGCTGACGAACTTTCATTTCCCCCGCAGCACGCTGCTGGTCCTGGTACGGACCTTTGGCGGGGATCGCCTGATGCGGGCCGCGTACGACGAGGCAATCAGCGAAGGCTACCGCTTTTACAGCTACGGCGATGCGATGCTGATTGTGTAACCTTCAACTCAGGGAACGCCAACATGATCAATTGCAGTCCCGTACCATTGGAAGGATACGGGGTCCGACTGGAGCCCCTTGCGCACAACCACGCAGGCGAACTTGCCGCCGCTGCCGCCGATGGCCGGTTGTGGGATTTGTGGTTTACGTCCGTGCCAAACCCCGACGAAACGGGCAACTACATTGCGGAGGCGTTAGCGGGATGTGATGCCGGGCACATGGTCCCTTGGGCCGTGCGGGAATTGACCAGCGGCACGGTCGTGGGCAGCACGCGCTATCATGACATCCTGGCCGACATTGACCGCGTAGAGATCGGCTACACCTGGTATGCCAAGGCGTGGCAGCGCAGCCACGTCAACACCAGCTGCAAACTGTTACTGCTGGAACACGCGTTTGACGCATTAGGGTGCAGCGTGGTGGGCCTGCGGACGGACAATTTCAACATGGCTTCCCAGCGTGCAATCGAAGCGCTGGGAGCCAACAAAGATGGAATCATCCGCCATCGGCGACGGCGGCGCGATGGGACGATTCGCGATGATGTGGTGTACAGCATTCTCGCGACCGAATGGCCCGATATCAAACGCCACCTGGAATCGCGGCTCAAGCAGCACGGGCAGGCGGCGGGCTAACCGCGGCATGGGCGCAACGCGTCCCAGCCTGGCGTCGCCGCCAACCGGGCTCCGCGGATAAACCGTCGACGCCCGATCCAATAACGCCGTCGAATCAACTCGCTGCGGCGGCCTCGGCGGCGGCGGACTCCGGTCGCAGGTGGATAAAGCTCTTGCCGAGTCGACCGCCATAATTTCCGGCCGAGATCCGGATCATGCCAGGCACGGCCGAGGCGGCATCGATCGATGCCATGGTCGCATCACGAACCGCCGCCAAGTCGCGGCCGTTGATGATGATCTCCATGATTGAATTCACTTCGGCCGGCACACGCGATTCGTCTCCCAAGACTTGCTTCAATGTCGGGCAATAGGCTTCGTACGTGCTGGCGAAAAGAAACGGATACCGGCTACCGGCTTTCGAAGCGCTCGAAGCGACGCCGCCCGGAAAGGTGGTGATGACGCCGGGGGTGGCATTGGTCGCTTCCACGGCCCGCTCGGCAGCCACGATCGCCGCATCCTCGGTGGCGGCCATGAACCAGAGATTGCCCCCCATGATGCCATCTTGGTAGCCAAAGCGGCGGTCGATAAGAAATTCGCCACCCATCGTTGGAATCACCCACATCTGGCGTTCAAAACGCGGCTCGCGATGTTCGAATCCATCGCCAAAAAACGCGATCTTGCGACCGAGCTTGAAATAGGGCTCGACCTCGGTCGATCCGAAACATCGTGCCGTGGGACATGTCAGGACGTTCTGGCTGATCCGGGCGAGCAGCGCTTTCTCCAAGGCGGCGACACGATCCTTCCGAAAACGGGGCACATGAAACTGGACCAAGACGCCGGGCCGGCCGTCGGGCGTTGCGTAAGACGCGTCTCCGCCGGGACCGACGTAGCGGTCCACACCCGCCTCGCAGTCGCACATAATGGTGCTCGAGGCATGGCCCGTGGCGGCGTGCACGGCGTGATCCAACCACTTTCGATCGCGTGCCGTGATCAAGACTTCCGCGAAGATGCTACGAAATGCCTCGGCGTACGTGTCGTCAACTTCCACCTGGTGTTGTTGGGTGCTCACGACCGCCCTCGCCCTGTATAGGTTTCGCGTTCAGTAAGAATTTTATCCATAAAGATATCGTGACTCTCGGTGGGGATCTCCGGAAAGAGTTGGCATTCAAAGGCCAGCGCCACCAGCGGCGCGTCCGCGCGAGCATGCTGAAGTAGCTTGTCGTAATAACCTTTGCCGTGCCCCATCCGCGCGCCGCGCCGGTCGAACGCCACGCCTGGAACCATCACCAAATCCAGTGCTTCGACAGCGACCGACTTTGCCTCGACTTCCCGCAACTCGGAACGGGGCTCGAGAATCTTGTACATCCCCACTTCCAGCTCGTCCATGTTTTCCAAATGGAATAATTCCAGTTCGCCATCGAGGCACCAGGGAACGACGATCTTCTTGCCGCTATCGAGGGCCGTTTGCAGATCGTGGCGCGTCCGCACTTCCGTCCTTACATCGACATAAAACATGACCGTCTGGGCGGCTGCGTATTCCGGCAACTGCATGAAGCGAGCCACAATCTCGCGGCTCAGTTCATCTTTGCGGTCCTGATCGCGACGATTGGCGTGGGCCTGCTCGCGCAGTGTTCGTTTGCGCTCGGCAAAATCGATGGCACTTTCCTGGCTCATCGGAGGAATTCCTTTCTCAATTGGAGTGGGTGCCTGGCGACAACCCGTGATCAAGTTGCTATCGTAGCAAAATCAAGAAGACTGGCAATCTGCCCGAAAAGTCGTGCCAAATCGCCCAGGAGGAAATCCCGATGGTGGCCCCCCACAGCCTGTCCCGACGTACGTTCCTGGCGCAGGCGGCGATGGGCACGCTGGCGACGGCGGGGATTCTGGAATCGGCCCCATCGTCGGCGTGGGATGGGCCGTTGCCTGCCCGATCGCCAGAATCTCCGCCACCTGCAAGGAATAAGCTCTGTGCGTTCGTCAAATTCCTGCAGTCGATGGAAAACGACGCCCTGGCGAAGTCCATCGCGGCCCTGGGATTCGACGGCATCGAGGCGACCGTGCGGGACCAGGGGCAGGTCCTACCCGCACAGGTGGTTGACGATTTGCCGCCTTTAGTCGAAGCACTCGCCAGGCACGGCCTGGAGATCACGGTGATGGCTTCGAGCGTTAATCGCGTCGATCAGCCGCACACCGAAAAGGTCTTGCGAACGGCGGCCGGACTGGGCATCACGAAATACCGGATGGCCTACTATCGTTACGACGAGGCGCGACCCATCGTGTCCCAACTCGATGCCCTTAGACCGGTGGTGCGGGAACTGGCGGCCCTGAATCGCGAGTTGGGTTTGACGGCCGTCTATCAGAATCACGCGGGGAATCGAATCGTCGGTGCGTCGGTTTGGGACTTGCGATACCTCCTGCAAGACATCGATCCGTCGGACGTGGGCGTCGCCTTCGACATTCGGCATGCGACCGTCGAGGGCGGGATGGCGTGGCCGATCGATTTTGGTGTGATTCGCCCTCACCTGGGTGCGGTCTACGTCAAGGACTTCGTGTGGGACGGTCGCAAGCCGAAGAACGTACCCTTGGGTGCTGGGCGTGTCGACGCCTCGTTCTTCAAAAAGCTGAAGAGTTCGACGTTCACCGGCCCGATTTCACTGCACGTCGAGTATTTGCCGGCTGCTGGAATCGACGAGAATACGGCAGCTCTCAGACAGGATCTGAAAACGCTCCAGGCCCTCCTGGCCTAGCGATAATCTTCAACACACGGACGGGTCGGCGACCTGAAACGCATCGGCCCTCCACGGAGTTAGTGCGATGAAAATGTTTGTTCGAGGCGAGTGGATCGATCGCGACCAGCGGATTGACGTGCGCAATCCCTTTAACGATGAAGTGATCGACACGGTGCCGGTCGCCACGCCGGACGACGTCGAGGCGGCACTGGCCGGCGCTGTCGAGGGCGCCCGCCTGATGCGCGACATGCCCGGCTACGAGCGATTCAAGATCTTGCAGCGCGCTGCGAATCTGATGGTCGAACGTCAGGACGAACTGGGGCGAACGATCAGCCAAGAGGAAGGCAAGGTCCTGGCGGAAGGGGTGTTTGAAGCAGGCCGCTCGGCGATCACGATTGAGACGTCCGGCGAGGAAGCCAAACGGCTGACCGGCGAAGTCCTGCCGCTGGACGGCGCGCCCGGTACGGCAGGTAAGCTGGGCCTGACGCTGCGTGTTCCCTGCGGCGTGGTGGTTGCCGTAACCCCCTTCAACTTTCCATTGAATCTGGTCTGCCACAAGGTGGGCCCGGCCCTGGCGGCCGGCAATGCAATCATTGTCAAGCCCGCCAGCGATACGCCGTTGTCGGCGCTCAAGTTGGTCGAAATCTTACTCGAGGCGGGACTCCCTCCATTGGCAATCAGTTGTATCACCGGCAGCGGCAAGACCGTCGGTGAAACGTTGTGCGCCGACCCGCGGGTCCGAAAGATCAGCTTTACCGGCAGTGCGGATGTCGGCCGCCGCATCTGCCAGATCGCGGGACTCAAGAAAGTAACCATGGAACTCGGTTCGAACAGTCCATTGATCGTGATGCCCGACGCGGATTTAAGCAAGGTGATTGAAGCGACCGTGAAGACCGGCTTTGCCAACGCCGGCCAGGTTTGCATTTCCACCCAGCGTGTGATTGCGATTGACTCGATCTACGGCGAATTGATCGAGCGGTTGCAGCCCGCCGTGGAGTCAATTGTGACCGGTGATCAACTGGATGCCTCGACGAGCATGGGACCGATGGTGCGTTCGCGCGATGCTGAACGGGTGGCTGCGTGCCTCGACGACGCCGTCGCCAAAGGAGCGAGGCTCGTTTGTGGCGGGGAACGCAACGGGGCCAGCGTTACGCCCGCTCTGCTGGCTGACATTTCGCCAGCGATGGATTTCAGTCGCAACGAACTGTTCGGACCGGCAGTGGGCGTCAGCAGCGTGGCCAACGTGGACGAAGCGATCGCGTTGGCCAATGACACGGAGTACGGACTTAGCGCCGGCATATTCACGCAGGATCTGGATGCGGCCATGAAATTTGCTCGGCGCGTTGACAGTGGCAACATTCAAATCAACTGGGGGCCGATGTGGCGTGCCGACTTGATGCCGTATGGCGGACTCAAGGAGAGCGGCATGGGGAAGGAAGGTCCGAAGTACGCCGTGCAGGAAATGACCGAGTCGAAAACCGTGGTAATCCACACAAAGGACTGACATGTCGGGTTCGATCCCCGCCGGCCCTCGCTTCAATCGACTCGCGGTGAATGCGGTCTGGCTGCTGCGACTGCGTTGGGTCGCCGTGGTGGGACAGTTGATGACCATTGCCGTGGCGGTGCTCGCGCTGGGTGTCGAACTACCGACGCTCCCGTTGCTGAGCATCGTGGCGTTCACGGCAATGACCAACGTCGCTTTTGCCGTCTGGCTACACCGTCACGCGGGCGTTCACCAACCACTCGACGACACCGCGAATGATCTTCGCGTCATGGCGACCGTCATGACGGTGGATCTAGCTTCGCTGACCGGCTTGCTGTACTTTTCCGGCGGGCCTGAAAATCCATTCGTCATTTTCTACTTCGTTAATCTCTCCTTGGCTGCCGTCGTGCTGCCGAGTCGCTGGGGGTGGGCTTTAACCGCGATCGCCATCGGCTGCCTGGCGGGCCTGTTCTTTGCACATTTCACGCTGCCGGAACTTGATCGACCGTTGAGCACCGGGCTGCCGCTGGTCAGCGACGCGACCGTACAGCAGTTGGGGTTGATTGTGGCCCTGGCAACCTGCGGCTGCGTTGCCGTGTATTTCATAACCCGCGTGACGCGCGAACTTCAGCACCGCGAAGACCAATTGAGAATTGCGGAATGGCAGCGTTCGCGGAGTGAACGGCTCGAGGCTCTGGCCACGCTGGCGGCGGGGGCAGGACACGAGTTGGCCTCACCGCTCTCCACCATTGCCGTGATTGCGAAGGATTTGGCCAAACATCTGGAAGGGACGGAGGTTCCCGATACCGTGATCGAGGATGTGGGGCTGATTCGCAGCGAATTGGATCACTGTCGGCGAATCTTGGACGAAATGAGCAGCAGCGCGGGAGAAGCGGCGGGCGAGGAAATGCGTTCGGTCACAGCCCGCGATTTGATCGAAGAGGTACTGCACGTGGTCCGCCGCCGCGGCCGCGTACAGGTCGAGTTTTCAGACGGCGCGGCCGAAGTCCCGGTCGTCCTGCCGCTCGTTGGTACCTCGCAAGCAATCCGCGGCATCGTCCGCAATGCGCTCGACGCAAGCGCCGGCGACGCGACGGTGCAGATCACCGTTGCTGCCATTGCGGGAAACCTGCAAATCGTCGTCGTCGACACCGGCACAGGGATGCCCCCGGACGTGTTGGGGCGCGCGACCGAACCGTTCTTCACGACAAAGGAACCTGGCCAGGGCATGGGGCTGGGGTTGTTCCTGGCCCACAATGTGTTCGCTCGGCTGGCGGGCGATTTTCGGCTGGCCTCGGAAGTTGGCACGGGCACAACGGCCACCATTCGCCTGCCGCTCACTTCGCCTGCCTGATCGGCCCGCGACAACGACCGAGAAAGACCTCCCAGCACCGTGGCAAGAAACTCGTCCTGCCTGTTGCCGATTAGGGACACCCATTATTAGTGCCGATTAGGGATGCCGATTAGGGACACCCATTATTAGAGGGGCCGATTAGGGACACCCACCATCGCTCCGGGATGCCGATTAGGTACACCCATCATTGCGGATGCCGATTAGGGAGAGGGACATCTATTTGGGACACCCATTATCGATCCGACATCCGGTGACTTCATCAGCGATTGCAGCAATTGCCGGACTCAGTGCGATCGACACAGCAAGAGA
>JAUIHJ010000816.1 GCA_030432015.1 bacterium | reverse complement strand
AACAAATTCGTCGGTCGCCGTGATCTCGACATCGCCAGAGATCTCGTCCAGTAAGCGGACCGGGGCCTGATCCACGCTGACGTTGCCATCGATCTGTCGCACCTCAAAGCGACCGGCATAGTCGCGATTACGGGACTCCTGGGTGGTGAGCAGCAGATTCCCCTTTACGCCTTGAATGTCGAGCTTCACCTGACACCCCGCCACCATCAGGTGTTCGCACGGCGGAACATAGATCGTCACCGCCGCGTGTCGCTGCCATTGACTGGACAAACTGCCGCCCCCTTCGGCCGAGCTGATTCGCATCGTCAATTGCCGGTTTCCCTCGCGATGGTCCAGACCAACCACTGAAAGATTGTTGACCGCCTTTCCCTGGAAGTCGGCGTATCGTTGGTAGCTCCCAAACAACTTGTCAAGGAACAGACGACGGGCCTCGAGCTGCTCGATCGTCATATCCTTCCCGCGTGGCGTTTCAAGAAACTCCCTTTCATCTGCGGCGCGTTGGGCGGGAGTCCTGCCGACCAGGCTTTCCGCAACCGACACCTCATGCCGCACATGAATCTCCGCGAACTCCGACGCGGGTGGCTTCTCCTTGGCGAGGATGATTTTTTCGATGACCGTTTTGATTCCCGGTCCTTCCCAGCCACGGATCGTCACATTGTCGCCCCGCACGATGATCCTCCGGGAGTCGGCCAGTGGAAAGCTCGTCGTTTCACTCACGCTGTATGCCGTGAATGCCGCCACGAACTTTTTGCTGGCCTCGATCGCCAGCCGGACCTTCGCAGACTCAACTTCGATCTCCTCGAGTTGCTTGAGGGCTAACTCGCTACTGGAATTCCCGGCCGCGATTTCGTCTTTGATCTCTCGCACGCGTTTCTTGAGCGACTGGAATTGCTCAACCAGTTTCTTGTCAACATAATACGACCCTCCCAGACCTGAATTGAGTTGGACCGTCCCCGCGGGCGCGACGGCGTTGGCTTGGTGCGCGGCCACGTCATCATCACCCACCGTGGTCGCGGGACGCCCTGAGAAAGGCAAGAGGCAGAGGAGAAGAAGGCTGAACGTTGTGGATTGTGAATGCATCATGATTGACCTCGGTTTTGGGTTGGACACGTCAAGCATTAAGATTCGTCGGCGGCTGCGCGGCGAGCGTCGCCGATATTCGCCATGGCGTTTAAGAGGGCTTCCGCTTTGCGACGGGCATCCAGAAGTTGCGCCGAATGTTTGAGCACGGCGATCTCGTCGTCGAGCTCGTCTAACCCACGCTGCATTGCTTCGAATCGCGCGTCCAGCACCGCCATCGAATCCCTGACGATGGCCACCCCTTCGGCTTCATCAGGCCGCCGTTCCATAACCATCGACTCCCGCAACATCGGCACTTGGTTCGAGCGACCGGCCCAATACGTCGCCCCCACCGCCATCAGCAACAGGGCCGCTACCGACGCCACCAGCCAGCCGGCCGAGAGCCGACCGTCGCGAAGGGTGTCACGCCTGGCAGCAACGGTTGGCGGACTCCATTGAATGCATTGCGGCGGCAACGGTGGAATTGGCTGTTCACGCAAATGCTGGGTGAGTTGATCCAGCAGGTCGGGTGGATCGGTCTTGCCGTGGAGATTGTGTTGGGGATCATTCATCGGAAAACCGTCGACCTTAGGTATTTTGGTGCGGGGCAAGACTCTCGAGCCGCCGCTGGACGTGGGCACGGGCACGGTGCACGAGAACGCCCACATGGCTCGGCTGAAGTTTCAGTTGCGAGGCGACTTCGTTATAGGAACACTGTTCGACCGAGACCAACCAGAACGCCTGCGCCTGGTGGGGCGGAAGCGTCGCCAGCTCTTCGCGCAAGATCACCAGCAATTCTTCAAACTCCGCTTGCTCGTCTGGCGCCGAGGCAACGGTGTTGAGACCCAACTGATTGCATTCCGTCCGTGCCTCGCGACGCTGTCGCTTCCGCAACGCATCGATTGCCCGTCGAGTTGTCAGCCATCTTAGAAACGCACCAGGATTGTTGATATTTTCATAGTCCGACTTCTCAAGTAGTTCGAGAAACACGTCCTGATAGCAGTCGATCGCGTCAGCCTCGTGGTTCAAGATGCGCATCGCGGTGTTCCAGACCAGCGGTCCATATTGATCACGAATCTGTTCCCAGTTCCAATCCACAAGCGTCTGTCTTCATTACGGAGCCGAGTTTCAGGAAAGCGAATTCCGCTGGCGTCAGTATTCGGTCGGCTGCTGCAAGTTGTTGTATCACCGCCGCCACTACATTGTTGGCGGCTCAGCGGAATGACTTATTACAGAAAACCGAGAATTTGACTTGGTGTGTCCTTCGAGAACCGATCCTGGCCACGCCATCCGCCCGAAATGTGGCCGAGCGAAGGTCGCCAGCGGAGCGAGCTGGACCAACCCCGAAAAAAAATGGGCGATCGCCCCAACCCATTGCGAGAAAACGACATTGGCAAACCACGACGCGGCTTGCCACCGTTTCGCAGCGCCGGTAGCATTGAAGCAGCACACCACGGCCGGATGGCGGAATTGGCAGACGCACAGGACTTAAAATCCTGTGATCCGTAAGGATCGTGCGGGTTCGACCCCCGCTCCGGCTACTCTCGTTTTGCATCGCATCACTTCGCACACCATCGCCTAAGTCCGCAATCCTAAAAGGGTTCTGGGATGGTGTTTGAGCGGCCTCCCGCTTCGGAGCCGCTGTCTTCTTGTCGCACCCACTCGCATCGCTTCGCCCCGTCCCGCGTCCTGACTGCTGCGCCTGGTGCTGCGCATTGGACGGATGGTTGTCATCGGTGCCGGTAGCCGCCAGTGTCACGGGCGGACCGCTTAGCATTGCCCGCATTCCAGCCACTGCATCTGCCTCTTGCCCGGGAAACAAATGCCCGTAGGTGTCCATTGTCAACGTGATTGAACCATGCCGCATCACCGACTGCACCACCTTGGGATGCGCACCGGTCATCGCCAGCCAGGCACCGCAGGTGTGTCGCAGCGAATGAAAGTCCAAATGCTCGCCTTCGTGGTCGGTGTCCAGCAGGAAATCGCTCTGCTCTCGTCTCATGTACTCCTCAGGGTCGCCCAGGGCGTCCTTCATCCACAACCTGCGTGCCTCCGACAAGTCAGCCATTAACATCTCGGCAACCACTGTTCGGTCAGGCAT
>JAUIHJ010000060.1 GCA_030432015.1 bacterium | reverse complement strand
TGCCAGTCGATCGATTTCGGGTGTTTTGAAATAAGGGTTGCCGAAGCAGCTGACACCTTCGTAGCCCATGTCGTCGACCATAATGATGACGAAGTTGGGCGCGCGACCACCAGCAGGATCTGACGCATATAGGCATGCAACGAGCGTCACTTCGATGGCGAAGGCGACAAGTATGAGTGTGGCAATTCCGTGAAGTGAATTGATGATGTGTTGGCTTGGTCTGGAGTGGGGCATATTCGTGGCGGTCAACACTTGGATGCTGCCAGTGATCTGGTGGGTGTCGTGACATGGCGGTGGGCTTCAGTATCGATGTCAGGACCCAGCGGGTCAACGTCGGAAGCGATGCTGTGCTGCGAGCGTCGTTGTGAGGCGATTCGCCTTCCCGTGGTCAGCAAACGAGACGGAACAAGTGATGTGCCGCGGACCCGACCGGTGGTCGCCGTTCGAGCGAACTTGCCAAATCGTTTGTTGGGAATCGGGCGGATTCAGTCGTTTCGCTTAAATCACCCGCAGATGTGCCGCATCACTGAAACCGTTGATCCGCAAGATCGCGTACGACTTTCATTGCCCACCTTCAAGGCCGCATACAGGGAACAATGCGCCGGTTCTCCGGTCGTGCGAGTGAGTTAATCGTGCGCCAATGCCGAATTCGCTTGCAGTTCATGCTGGATAAGAAAAGCGATCGCGAGTGTATTCACCGACGGTGACCGGCGACCATCGATAAAAACAGTCGGAGTCGCGGCGACGCCCAGCTGAATTCCCAGCTGAACATCCTGATCCACTTTGGCGCGCGTGGCCACCGCCTGACGATCGGCTCGCCATTGGGCTTGTTCAAGTCCGACCACGGAAGCAACAGCTTGCAGGTTCGCTTCATCGGCAGCCAAGTTGCCGCCGAACAGCGTGTCGTGATATTGCCAGAATCTCTGCTGGTTGTGGGCCGCCGCTGCAGCCCTCGACGCGACGCAGGCCCGCGGTTGCACGGGGTGCCAGCGCCTCGACCAGTGCTAATACCACTGGTACGCATAATCAACGAACCGTTGCCAGGCTTCGTCGCGCGAGGCGGGATCGTTGAACTCAATCCATTGGTGCTGAGAGCTGCGCAACCCCCGCAGCGCCTGCTGGTCCGCGAATTGAAACGTGGTCCAGCCCAGCCGAACGCGGTCGGCCGCTCGCGCTTCCGCTCGATCAAGACGGTTGGCCAACATCACCTGCATGCCCTGTCGAATGATCTCATTGTCGCAGGCGAGCAGCGGCAAGAGCCCCAGATCTCCTTCAGGCCCGATGGTCTGCACCGTCATTTGCACCGAGGGTGCCTCGTCACCATGCAGGATGCGTCCTACGTTGTAGTTCACGACGATCGTGTCGACGGGGGTCAAAGCATACAGGAAGACGGCCGCGGCCAAGGCCCACAGATGGCGTCGAATGAGCCAGATGGCGTCATGGTTGCGGGCGATCTTAATGATGACCAGGATAAATCCGCAGACGACCAACGAAATTCCGAAGAGACCCACCATCCGCATCCGCGTCAGGCCATTGAACCCGACGTAGATCAGCAGGCGGTTGTACACCGCCAATGCCAACAGCAGATTCAACGTCGACCAGAACCACGCCAACCGGCGTAGCTGATGCAGGCGAGGATCGTTCAGCACCGAGCCGCGAAACACAAGCGACAGCGTCGCGGTCGCGAGTGCCAGTGCCACGGTGAGCCAGGCGGCCCCCTCATGTGCGTAACCGGAATAATGAAAGCCGGCGGGAAACTTGCGAAACCACAAGGTGACAAATTCGAACACCAAGTAGACGGCAAAGAGACCGATGACGGCGAGCAGGGTGTTTCGAAATGCCGCAAAGAGCGGAGCCGGTGCCGGCTTCCGCGCGTCAGGTACGGTTGATTGGGAATGGCCTTGCAATGCCCCTGCCCATGGTCGCAGTAGGCCGAGGCTCAGCCACGCGGTTACCAGCCAAAAGGCGATCTCGAACGGCGAAAAATTGTCCAGCCAGACGCGTAACCCGGACACGAGGAACTCCAGTCGCTGCGAGAGTGACGTCAACAGATCGGGATTCGCCAAGACGAAGATGAGACTAAAGACAACCAACGCCGCCAGCGGAAGCAGCACGTTGATCAACGGTAGCGACGAGATGCGGGGCGAAGTCTGGTTGCAGACACGGCCATAGGCCAGCACCGCCTCCCAACCCGAGCGAATCGATTGCGAGACGAAGATGACGAGTTCCACGACATAGGGGCATTGGCCGTTCATCGCCATGGAAACGGCAGTCAGGAATCCAAAGCCATAAACGACCAGCAACGCCGATCCGCACCACAAGAGCTTCAGCACGAGGGTTGCGAGCATGACGGTCACGATCGCCAGCGTCCAGGAAAACGTGCGGCGGACGGCTCCCAGCGCGAATAATAGCGGCGCGACGCCGAACAGAAACGCATACCCTGCAAATCCGTGGCCTCGGTACATCGTCAGGTCGCACAGAATGACCAGCAGGATCGTCGCCCCGATGGTGCGCCACATCGTGGCAGGGTCCTCGATCGTCTCGGGAGTCGCTGCGGCTGCCCCAGTCGTTGGGGCGACTGCCACGGCCGGCGGTGCGACCGTCTCGGAAGGCCCAGGTGGTTCCGAGATGACTTCTGCCGAGACAATTTCGTCGTCCATCGATAATCCATCTTCTGCAAAAAAGGAGCCATCCTCCGTTACCTGTCGACGGTCACCTTGCCGCGCCAGGAACCTCGAAACGGGATGCGTCACGATCCTGGCCGCGAACGGGTGGCTCGTGTCTCATCGTACGGGCAAAATAAGAACGGGTTCAAGGCGAAGATCACGTCAGATCTGGAATTGGAAATTCCAGGAAGAAGATCGCGCCACCCTCGGGATGGGGTGCGAAGTCGAGTCGTCCTCCCAATTCGTGCGCCAATCGCCGGCACAGGGCCAGTCCCAGGCCTACGCCCGGTGTGGAGTCCGCGGCATCGTCGACCGCCTTCGAAAATGGACGAAACAGCTTGCGAACATTCCCCGCGGCGACTCCCGGACCGTAGTCCTCGACCGACAATCGCAATAGGCCGTCGGATTCGTACACCTCCAAATTGAGCCGGCGATGGTCGGCGGCGGCCGCGTACTTGCAGGCGTTGTCGACCAGATTAAAGAGAATCTGCTCGACCGCCGCAGGGTCGGTTTCCAGACGCCGGTCGCGGGTCTCCGGATCGATTCGAATCGCTAACTGCATGTCGGCCTGCTCGGCACGCTCGACAAGCCGTTCGGTCATGCGTTGCAGCATCGCGTCGACCGTGAGTCGTTCGTGACCGCGTCTGGTAGGCCCCCGTTCCAGGCGGGCATACGAGAGGACATTTTCCACCAAGTGGGAGAGGCGATCGGCTTCGCGGCGAAGTGTTTCCAAGTACGTTCGGCGACGTGCCGGATCGGGCACCATGTCGTGTGCCAGCATTTCCGAGTACATGCGGAAGGTCGTTAGCGGGGTTCGCAGTTCGTGGGTTACGGCAGATACAAAGGCGCCCCGTCGTTCGCTCAATTGCAGCACACCATGCAGGAGTACGCCGGCCCCGACCGCGACCAGCAACAGGCAGGCCCATACGATCCACAGCGAAACACGCATGGGCGACCAGGCGACTTGCGGTACGCTGGGGTTCGTAATTACCAATTGAGCCGGGAGGGCGGCCAGCATCCGGCTGACGTTGACTTGCTCTAGCTGCGAAACGGGTTCGATGTCGATGCCCGGAAGCAGATCATCAACTTCCTCAAGGAGCTGTTGTTTGATGGCTGGCCAATTCAGCACGCAGCCTTGGATCCGCACGTCGTCATGCGTTTCAACACGCCGAGCAAATAGCAATTCCGAACCGATCCAAACGGGACGACTGACCCCTTCGCGGACCGTGTCCCCGCCCACGGCCAAGACCTGTTCGGCAGGGATGGATTGTTGCGAATAGGTCTGCAACGCCGCCGCGCGTTGTTGCAAGTCGTTGCGATTTCGTGAAGGGGTGCGGCGATTGACGTAGGTATTGGTGAGTTCCGGCGACTGCGTCTCCGGCTCCGAATCCTGGAGGACCTGCAGTTGGAGGGTGTTGAAGTCCATCCGGTTGTTGGTCAAGGTCTGCGTCGGATCGGCCGGGTTGGTGGCTTGCAGATCGAACGGCAGGGAAGTCGAGGCCGACTGAGAATCCTCCGGTAGCCGTTCAAACAACGTCTTGTATTCGACCGTTCCCCGCAAAGCATCCAAACGGTGTGTGCACTGCTGAATCTCAGCGATCGACGCCCCGTTTCGGCAAGCCAGGGCACAAAGGCTGCCGGTCAAGCTCTGTGGCGATGTCCACTTGTTTGCGGGGCCAACTTCAAAGTTCAAGAGGACGTATTTGGAGCGGTTGGTCAACAAGGGCGAGAGTTCAATCGGGGGCGTGGGCAATTCGCCGTGATGAGGTGACTTTTCACCAGAATCGGTGGCGGCCAACGGGGCATAGGCGGAGGAAGGGCGTGCCGCTTCTTTCGCCAGAATGGGCATCAGGGTGACTTCCATGCGCCAAAGTGCCCGACTGATATCTTCTTCCAATTCCGCTTGCTGACGGGCGGCGATTTCCGCACGATCCAGGTCCAACGCCATGAACGTCAGCCAGGTCATCGCCGACAGCACCGTGGCCAACGCCGCAATAAATAAAGTCCAGAAATGCCAAGGTCGCTTCATCGTCGTGATCCTGTGCCTCAGTCGGCGTTCGCAAACATGTAACCCTTGCCACGCACCGTCAGCAGGATCTGAGGGTGGAGGGAATTGTCGCGCAACTTATCGCGGAGCCTGGCAACATGCATGTCGATCGTCCGTGTGGCGGCACCGCGTGGACTGATCCCCCAAACATTCGAAAGCAGTTCATCGCGCCCGATCGCGCGACCCGAGTGTTGCACCAGGTATCGCAGCAATTCCACTTCGCGTTCCGAAAGTACCGCCCGTTCGCCATTTTCAAAACGGATCTCGCGCCGCGAAAAGTCGGCATGACCGCCCGGGAATGGCGTCTCGTGCAAGTCCGTAGGACGCTCGGCCGATCGCCGCAACACGGCTTCGACCCGCGCCAGCAACTCGCGCACACTGAATGGTTTGACCACATAGTCATCCGCACCCAGTTGCAGCCCTTCGACACGATCGTTTTCCTCGCCGCGAGCCGAGAGAATAATCACAGGAGTCGTCGGTCGGGCATTTCGTAACGCACGCAGGATTTCCAAGCCACTCACGCCGGGTAGCGCTAGATCGAGCAACAGCAACTCGTACTCGCAGCCAATCGCCATCTCGAGTCCGTCTCTTCCATTTGCGGACTCCAGCACGTGATAGCCGGAAAACTCCAGGCAGTCGACGATACCGCGACGAATGGCTGCGTCATCCTCGATGGTCAGTATGGTTCGAGCATTCATGAGAATTGCCGGCAATCGGTTGCCCCCGTGTCCGCGTGCAGTTCGCCGGCATCTGCGCACCGGCACCCACAGGACCTGCACGCCATTCTAGCCGGAATGGCGGTCCGTCGTTGTAAATCGTTTGTAACAGCGTGTGTAACAAGCGTCCCTGACGGCGCTTGCGACGCGCCGTTGACCGGTGCCATCGCTATTTCGACAGGCAGGAGGTTACAAGAAAACCTTGACGCATCCCTCACTGACGCATCCAGCGACCAACCGCTCGGTGTGAAACTCACAAAAGCCTTACAGGGCCGCCGACCGTGGTTGACGATGTCACGTGCCAGGACGAAAATCGAGTTAGCCGTTGACCGGCCAGTGGTACAGTGGTCCAGTGGTCCAGTGGATGGCACACGATGGAGCCAGCTCACTTTGCGGGGAGGCATCATCTGCAATCGGCAGCTGTCGTCGCCGAAAACGGCACTGGCCCCCTGTTGTTCACGCCCCTCGTCTGCCCGACGCATCTCCCCTCAACGCAGTTGGTCGCATTCATGAAGTTTGCCCTGGTGGGTGTCGACCAAGACACCCTGGAACTTGCCCGCCTGCTGTGCCGAACTCGTGCCCATGAGCTGCGCATCGTCTACGACGTCGGCGAGCACTTGGATGCAATCCGCGAATTTGCGCCCCGGGTGGAAATCGGTGATGCGCCCGAGGCATTGCTGGCGCGACGGGAAATCGATGCCATCATGGTGGCCAATTCCACAGGCCAGGCGAATCGTGAACAGCAGTTGCGGACCCTGGTGCATGGTGGACTGAAGCTGATCGTCTCGCTGCCGATGTGCGATTCGTTGTCGGCCTACGAGCTTGAAATGATCCGCGCGGAAAATTCGTCGGTCATGATTCCATACGGTGCCGGGCGGGGACATCCGGCGATCGATCATCTGGCCGACTTGATTCGCCAGGGAGACGATTCGCCGATCGGAGCCGTCGAACAGATTGTGTTTCAACGCCACATGTCACGACGACGTCGCGACACCGTGATCCCGCAACTGTGCCGCGACAGTCACTTGCTGGGGGGCTTGATCGGTAATGTTGAAGGGGTCAGTGCAACCGGTGATCGCGATGATCCCTATAAGAGCCTGAGTGTCGGCCTGAACGGCTCCAGCGGCCTGACAGCGCGTTGGAACGTGGTACCCAGCGAGGCCGATTCCGCCGCAACGATCGCGTTGCACGGCGAACGGGGCAGAGCCACGTTGGAGATGCCGTCGATTGGTCCATGGCGACTTGAAGTGCCCAACGGCAGTCCATCGACGCCAGCCTGGGACCACTGGAACGGAGCCGATGCCATCGTCAAGGAACTCGCGGGTGAACCGGCCGGGATGGGATCCTGGTTCGACGCGTGCCGTGATCTGGAGATCGCGGACCACGTGGCGACCAGCTTGCGCCGCAAACGGACCATTGAGATCCGCCGTGAGGGTAACCCAGAGGAAAACGCATTTAAGGGCATTATGGCGGCCGGCGGCCTCATCCTGCTGTTGTGCCTGCTGGGGACCCTCGGATTTGCCGTCGTCGAGGGATTTCGGATGCCCATGCTGACCAGTGCCTCCGAAGCCCTGGAAATGCGAAATGAAGCCAAGTCGCAGTCGCATATCCTGTTGCGGCTTTGGCCCGTTTACCCGCTACTGGCATTCCTGGCACTGCAAGCACTGCTAATGGTCGCCAAGTCGGGACGCCATGAAGGTGCCCAGGGTCTCGAACCGAAGTGATTCGCCACGCTTTCACGACGTAAAGCGTACCACCGGAAAGCACCGGCTAATCGTCAGGGTCGGGCCAAACCTCCCAGCCATCTGAACCGCTACGATCCGCATGATTGGCTGTTAATTTGCGTTGACTCTACCGCTGCCGAGCTACGTGTTGGAGCCAGCATTTAGGAACTACCGATCACAACCATCGGAAACCTAAATAGCCGAGATATCTGTCCAAAACAGATTATCGCTCGCACAAAACCGCGCAAGTGCGCATAGCATCGACGAACTCCACATGCTCAAACCTGCGCGTCACGTATCCGGGATTCCTATGAAACTCGCCCTTGTGCTGGCAACGACAGCAGTCGCCCTCGGCGCGGTTGGGAGCCAAGCTTCTGAACTTCGCCGAACGGCAATCGTCAAAGCCGTGGCGACAGCTCTCCCGTCGGTGGTCAATATCCACGGTCAAAAGACGGATGACTCGCTGGACGCGTCCACTCGCGTCAACGGCATGGGGACGGGCATTGTCATTGACCAGCGCGGGTATATCCTGACGAACTATCACGTCGTCGAAGGCGTCGAACAGATTCAGGTTTCGACGCAAACCGGAAAGACGGTTATCGCGCAGTTGGTCGGGCACGACCACGCCACGGACCTGGCAATCATCCGAATTGACGTGCCTCAGGACCTGCCGGTGATTCCGATGGGAACGTCGAGCGATTTGATGTTGGGCGAGCCGGTGATTGCCATCGGCAACGCTTACGGCTATCCGCACACGATCACTCGCGGAATCATCAGCCAGTTGCATCGTCCTGTTCAGGTGAGCGAAGATCAAAAGTACCTTGATTTGATTCAGACGGATGCGAGCATCAACCCGGGGAATTCCGGCGGGCCGTTAATGAATATTGATGGGGACGTGATCGGCATCAACGTCGCCGTGCGTGTCGGTGCCCAGGGGATTGGGTTTGCGGTCCCCATCGACCAGGCGATCGAAGTCGCGTCGCGCCTCTTGGATGCCCATATTTCCAAGCAGATCCACCATGGTGTGATCGGCAAGACGGTGTCAACGTCGCACCGCACAAAATTTGTCGTGGTCTCAGTATCCGGTAACAGCCCGGCGAGTCGCAGTGGCCTGCAGCCTGGGGACGTGATCGAATCGATCGACGAGCAGCCCGTTTACCGTTCGCTCGACTTTGAACGAAAATTGCTCGACTACGCCGCTGGCGAAGAGTTGGCCTTGAAAGTCGATCGTAACGACCAGCCGGTTTCGGTCAATTTGATGTTGGCCAATTCGGCCCGCCATCAACAGCCGCGGTCGATCTCCGAGCGAACCTGGACGCAATTGGGATTACGTTTGGGCACCGCCAGCCAGCAGATGTTTACCCGGGCGAATTCGAGGTACCGAGGTGGCTTGAAGGTGGTTGGCGTGCGAGGCGACGGTCCCGCAGCCCGTCAGGGGATTCGTTACGGCGACGTGCTGGTCGGCATGCAGAAATGGGAGACCATCTCCCTTGATAACGTCGCCTACATTCTGGACAGCGACCATGTCAAACGCGGCGAGCCGTTGAAATTCTACGTGATTCGTAATGGCGAGACGTTGTTCGGTCACCTGCAGGTTGACTGATCGCCAGGACGAACGCTCGCCATGGCGCTCCACCTCCTGCCCACCCCACTTGGCCAACCGGCCATCGCCGGCCCATAATCGCAGGCATGGAGCCTCTCATTGTCTCATGGTTGCGTGACCGCTATCCGCTTTCCGACCGATTGTGTGTGGGGATCGGTGACGACGCCGCGATCCTCGACCTGACCGATGCACCTCGGGCCGTCATCACGACGGATATGCTGATGGATGGCATCGACTTCGAAGTTGACCGCTGCGGCCCCCACCGCGTCGGCCGCAAGGCGCTGGCGGTAAACCTGAGCGATCTGGCGGCCATGGCGGCCCGCCCGGTTTCGGCATTGGTGTCGTTGGCGTTGCCGCGATCCGCGGATCTGGACTTTGTGAAATCCCTTTATCTGGCGATGGATCGTCTGGCCGAGGAATTTGGGATCACGATTTCCGGGGGTGATACCAACTGCTGGGACCAGCCGCTGGTCGTCAGCGTGACTGCGATTGGCCACGTCACGGCCTGCGGCCCTCTGTTGCGCAGCGGCGCGCGGCCAGGGGACGTGATTGTCGTCACCGGCGAATTCGGCGGCAGCATCCTGGGGCATCACTTCGATTTCCAGCCTCGCGTTGCCGAGGTGTTACAGCTCCACCGGGAATTCGAGCTGCACGCGGGTCTGGATGTCAGCGACGGACTATCCCTGGACCTGGCACGGTTGGCGGAGGCCAGCGGGTGCGGTGCCGAGATTGATCTCGATCTGGTGCCGATCGCACCGGCGGCCCGGACCCTGGGCAATCAGGATGGCGAATCCGCTTTGCAGCACGCCCTTTCGGACGGCGAAGATTTCGAGTTGATCCTGGCCGTGCCCCCCGATTCGGCCCGTCGCATGTTGCGCGAACAACCGCTCGGCGTGCCGTTGACCCGTATCGGGACGTTTGTCACCGGCTCCGGGCTAACGCAGCATCGCGGAGCCGGTCCGCGAACGCCACTGATTCCCCGCGGCTACTTGCACGGATCCGACGGATGAACCGATTCTCATTTGAAGCTGACAGTCTCGGGCAGACGGACCAGCTCGGCGCGGCCCTGGCGGCCGTTTTACCCGCGGGGACCACGGTCGCTTTGAGCGGCACGCTGGGCGCGGGGAAGACCAGGTTGGTGCAGGCGATTGCCGCCGGGTTTGACGTTCCCCGAGCTGAAGTGGTCAGCCCGACGTATGTCCTCTGCCATGAATACGCCGGCCGCCTGCCGATCTATCATTTGGACGTTTACCGCCTCCATGACGACGACGAATTTATCGAATTGGGGCCGGAAGAATATTTCGAGTCAGCGGGGATTACGCTTGTCGAATGGGCGGACCGCGTGGTCGATTGCCTGCCCAGCGAACGACTGGAAGTCGACATTCAGGTGATTGCCAAGGACCGGCGACGCTTCGACTTCACGGCGCTCGGAACGGGGCTCGAAGCGATCCTTGCCGCGCTGCGCTGCAAGCTCGAAGTTACAGGATGAACTTCGAGAGATCCTCGTCTTCGGCCAACGCTTTCAAGCGATCATTGACGTAGGCAGCGTCGACCACGACGTTGGCGTTCTGCATCTCGGGAGCCTCGAAGCTGAGCTCTTCCAGCAGCCGCTCCATGATGGTGTAGAGGCGACGGGCGCCGATGTTCTGGGTCGATTGGTTGACTTCGAACGCGTACGCGGCCAGCGCTTCGACGGCGTCCTCGGTAAATTGGATCTGCACGCCCTCGGTTTCCATCAGGGCAATATATTGCTTGGTCAACGAACTTTTGGGTTCGGTGAGAATTCGCATGAAGTCTTCTTTGACCAGATCGGTTAGTTCGACGCGAATCGGAAATCGACCCTGGAGCTCGGGCATCAACTCGCTGGGCTTGCTGCGATGGAACGCCCCGGCGGCAATGAACAGGATGTGATCGGTTGCCACATACCCATACCGCGTCTGCACCGTTGTGCCTTCGACGATCGGCAGCAGGTCGCGCTGCACACCTTGGCGGGAAACATCGGCATTCTTCGAATCGCCCGCCACGACCTTGTCCAGTTCGTCGATAAAAATAATCCCCAGGTTGCCGGCCAGGTCGATCGCGGCCGCATTAATCTTTTCCGGATCGAGCAGTGCTTCGCATTCCTGCTCGAACAAGACCTCACGGGCTTCGGCGACGGTCAGGTCGCGGCTGGCGGTCTGTTTGGGGATGATTTTCTCGAACATCCCCTGGATATCCATATCCATATGTTCCACGCCGATGCCGCCCAGCATCACGGGCGTTGCCTTCTGTTCGACGGTCAATTCCACGTGGCGTTGATCCAGTTCACCGGTCAGCAACATGGCACGCATCTTCTCACGCGTCCGTTCGTACTGATGCATCGAATCGGTTTCCGCGTCATCGGCATCGAAGGCGAGCGGTTGAGGGACCAGCAGATCCAGCAAGCGGTCATTGACGCGTTGCTTCGCGTCGGCTTCGACATGTTTCCGCTCTTTTTCACGGACCAGGCCGATCGCATTCTCGACCAGTTCGCGGACCATGCTTTCGACGTCGCGCCCGTAATAGCCGACTTCGGTGTACTTGGTTGCTTCAACTTTGATGAACGGGGCGCCCGTCAGTTTCGCCAGGCGCCGGGCGATTTCGGTCTTGCCGACGCCGGTGGGGCCGATCATCAGGATGTTCTTCGGCGCGACTTCGGTCCGCATCTCTTCCGGTAGCTGCTGGCGGCGCCACCGATTGCGAATCGCCACGGCAACGGCCCGCTTGGCGTCGGCCTGGCCAACGATGTAGCGATCGAGTTGCTCGACCACCTCGCGCGGCGTACGTTCGGGCGGTTGATCGGATTGATTGGGCGAGCCGAGAAGATTCAACACGCTAGCTCCTCTACGTGAATATTGGTGTTGGTGTAGATGTCGATCGCGGCGGCGATCTCCAACGCCTGCCGGACAATCTCACTGGCGGTCAGTTGCGAATGCTCCACCAGGGCGCGGGCGGCCGCGATCGCATAATTACCACCGGACCCAATCCCCACAATTCCGTCGGTCGGCTGAATCACGTCGCCCGTTCCGCTGACCAGGAGTGTGCACTTGCTGTCAGCGACTGCCATGAGTGCCTCGAGTCGACGTAACGCACGATCCGTTCGCCAATCCTTGGCAAGCTCCGTCGCGGCACGCGGCACATTGGAAGGGTAGTCCTTCAGTTTTTCCTCGAAGCGTTCCATGAGCGCAAACGCATCCGCCGAGGTGCCGGCAAAGCCACAGAGCACTTGGCCGTTTAGGAGCGGGCGGATCTTGTTGGCATCGGCTTTCATGATCGCCGTTCCGAGCGTGACCTGTCCGTCGCCGCCCATCGCGACCTGCCCGTCTTTCCGCACCGTTAGGATCGTCGTTGCGTGAAATTTCATAATGCCGTTCTGTGTCTGGGGGCTTGGCAACGCGACGGACATTCCGCCGCGCTGGCGGGCGGCTATTCTTCCGCCACGTTGACGTAGACTTTCAAGGCGGTCTTTTCCTCGACCAACAGCCGCATCATCTCGGCGTAGTTCTCCAGGCCATCGACCGGGTTGGTCAAAATCTTCTCCAGCACGCCGGGGTACATGACTTCGCCGAGTGCCATGTCCTTGATCCCCGATTCGAAATGTTCGCGGTTCGCGTTGACCGACCCCAGCAGAAGTTTGTTGCCGAGCACCCAGTCGATATTAATTTGATCCGTGGGGACTTCGGCCCCGGTGTTGCCGCCGGTAATGCTGGTCCATACCAATACCCCGTTGTGGCCCAAGGCACCCATTGCACGAAAGGCCATGGCGCTCGAACCGGTCGCATCGACGATCAAATCCGCCTTGCCCACCTGCTTGGCAAGTTCTTCCAAGGGCGTCTCCGTGCTGCAAACGTAGGTTGCCTCGAGACCTTCGACGATTTGAGAATTCAGAGTTGGCGCCGCGGTCCGGGCCAACGTGTAAACCTCCAGGCCGCGCAGCTTCAGTATCAGCGTCGCCAGCAATCCGATCTGGCCCGCCCCCATCACATAGGCGACCCTGGGGCGCCAGACCTTCATGCGGCGTTGAACCTCAAATGCCTGCTGAACGGCTTTGGCGGCGCAACTGATCGGTTCCATCAGGACGTGCAGATGCTTGAGGCCGGGCGGAACTTTGACGATGTACTCGGGAGAATCGACAAAGTACTCGGTCAAGTAACCGTGCAGCAAATTGATCCCGCGTTCGAAGTAGACCTCTTCGCTGGTCATGTCGTAGGTGCCGATCTTGTCGTAGATCGAACCACCCGGGCGACGGACCGTGGCGGCCACGTAGTCGCCCGGCTTCAGACCCCGGACATTCGGGCCGACTTCTTCGACCACGCCGAACGATTCGTGGCCCAAAACCAGAAACTCGAAGCCGGGAGGCGCGTTTCCATACAACGCATCGTTGATTTCGCGATCCGTCGCATCGACACCCACTTTCAGGACGCGGACCAAAACGCCTTGTCCATCGGGGATGTCGGAAACTGCAGGCTTGGGAATATCTTCCAAATGGACGCTGTTGGGCTTGCCGGGCGTTACCGCGATCGCTTTCATTTCGGCTGAATTCACCTTGTTTGGGGAGGAACTGTGGGCACGAACCACGCAGTATGGCGACTGCCTGCCAGCTTGACAATGCGGTGAAAAGGCGGGTGGCGTCCCAGGGCTACTCCTCAGGTGGCTCGTTCCGGCGAATGTCATCCGCACCAGACGGTGGTCCGACGCCGTCGTCAACGCGCTGCCGGCTTCCCGCAACGTCCGTCAGAAACCACCGTTGGCGACGACCCGCCGCGATCGAATGGGCAAGACGTCGTCGAGTCGCAGACCGCCCGCGCTGAGATCGTTCTTGAAATCGGCGGTGTCGCGTGGCGGGTCACCGCGGTAACGGACGCTCGCGCCACGGTCGGAATTCGACCGGTCGCCAAGCCTTATTCCTCGACCCTTCTCACGATGTTTCCCCGGTATTCCGAGGGCAACGGGCGGCCTGTTGCGCTGCACCGACCGAGAAGAAGTCGGAGATGTGGCCTATGTCCGCTCGCCCAAGTGCCCGAGGTCCATTCGCCGCGATCCTATTTCAGCGGCGGCCAGGCGACCGGCTTTCCGTTGGTGGTCAGCACGTGAATTTCATGGATGCCGTTCAGCTTGGGATTGATATATTCCCACACGACCTCCTTGCCCGACGTGACTTCGAACACTTTGGGCTTGGCCGGATCGCGTTGGCCGTAACTGCAAATCACCGTGTTGCCGTTGGCCAGGCGCTGGCCCCCGCAGGGATCTGCAAAACGCCCCGCGACATCCGCGTTGTCGACGCGCCAGACCACCTGGCCCGCCGGGTCGAATTCGACGGTCTTGTTGCCGTGCGTCAAGTTGACCAGGGTTCTGCCGTTCTCCAGTCGAATCGCGGTGAACGGCCAATTCTCCGCTTGCCGACCGCCGAGGGCTTCCAGGTCTGTCTTGAGGGTCTGGACGACGCTCCCGTCCGGGGCGTATTCCTTAACCGCGAATCCTAACAGGTGAGGCACCAGGTAGTTGCCGTTGGGTAGTTTGCGCGCCATCCGCGTCTGCATGTGGGCGTTGTCGGAATCGGGTTGCAACGGAATGGTCGCCAGGGTGGCGCCGGCCGCGTCGACTTCAAGCAGACGTGGTTTCGGGCCTCGTTCGACCAGCAACGTCGCGCCGCTGGCCAGCCGAACTGCTGTTCCCAACTCCTTGTTGGGCGCCTGCAACTTGTAGTGAAACACGACCTGGCCGTCCCGCTGGTACTCCCGCGCCTCGCGGCCATGCGACACCAACACATTGCCATTGGGCAGGACAAATCCATCGCGTGAACGTCCCGGCACTTCCCACTCAATGACATTGTCTTCGCCAATGATCGCCGTGCGCGAACCGGTGATAAGGAAAGAATGCCGAATCCCAGCGGGACTGACTTGCGTTCCGAACGCCGTGTCAGCCGCAATGCCGCAGCGCGGTGGTGCGGAGGCTGCAAACAGCGCCAACATCGTGAGCAGAGCGGTGGCCGGTCGGATCATCATTGTCAGGTCTCTCATGATTCTGCCCTTACCCGGATTTCACCGCGGCTAGGTCAATTCGGGAATTGGCAACGCTCCTTGGTCGACCAGATAATGCGGCCGGCCCTGCGCGTCGCGAACGGTGGTGGTGTTCGCGTTAATGCCCAGGTTGTGATACAGCGTCGAGAAGACCTCGGAAAATGTCACTGGTCGACTGACCGCTTCGCCCCCCAGTCGATCTGTGGCACCGATGACCTGTCCCATCGGCATGCCGCCACCGGCGAGCAAGGCCATGGCGACCCGCGGCCAATGATCGCGCCCAACCTGTTTGCTAATCTTGGGGGTGCGACCGAATTCGCCCCACACCAGCACTGACACGTCTTTGTCCAAGCCGCGGGTGTGCAAGTCTTCCACCAAAGCCGTGATCGCCTTGTCGAAGATCGGAAAGTCTTCGCGTTCGCGGTTGAAAATCGTGTTGTACGTTCCGCCGTGCCAATCCCACTTGCTGTAGTTGACGGTGACCACACGAGCACCCGCCTCGACCAGTCGCCGAGCCGTCAGGAAACTCTGTGGCACGCGGGGGGCCCCGTTGCCGTCGATTCGCTTGACGTCATCGCCCGTTCCATATCGGGCGACGGTTTCCGGGTCTTCCTGCGAAAGGTCCAACGCGGTGGCTAACTTCGATGACGTCAGGATACCCATCGCCTGGCGCGTAAACGCGTCCAGGCCATCCATCTTGCCGCTGGCATCGGCAGCGCGGCGGAAGCGGTCGACGCTCGCCAACAGTGTCTCGCGATCGGTGAGGCGGTCGTACGTAATCCCTTGCAGCTTCATGTCTGCTCGGGTCGGACCCATCGGACGGAAAGACGACTGCGAAATTCCCAGCATCCCAGGCCCCGGTTCGTTGTAGGGACCGTGCGTGCATTCGTAGCAGAGGCTGACAAACGGTGGCGTTGCCTGGTGGACCGGTCCCTGCACTTTGCTGACCAGGCTGCCGAACGGCGAAAAGCCACCCAGCGGAGCCTGATCGTTTGGCTTTCGCCCGGTGTAACATTGAAAGGCATCGTGTCCACTCTGTGCATCAACCAGCGATCGAATGACGGCGAACTTGTCCATCATCCGCGCCATCTGCGGAAAGTGTTCGCAGATCTCGATGCCCGGGACGTTCGTTTCGATCGGACGATGCGGCCCGGCGATTTCGACTGGGGCGTTCGGCTTGAGGTCAAACATGTCCTGGTGCGGGGGACCACCGACAAGATAGATCAGGATGACCGATTTATGGGAATTGCGGATCCCCGCCTGCGCTTCCGCTGCCAGCAATTGGGGCAATGTCAGGCCCGCCGCGCCCATCGCACCAATCTTGAGAAAGTTGCGTCGCGAGACACCGTCACAAAAATCAGCCGTCGTATCACGCGGACCATCAATGGTAAGCATCTGCAGCGTCTCCCAAGACCGATTGTGCCAGGCATCGTCGCTTCAAACGTATCAAAGCAGGTGGATGGGTGCAATCTTGTTTTTCGTCGAACCGGCCCGCCAGTTCGCCACAAAGCCAAGGAAACCACCAGCCTGACGCCTCAGGGGAGAGTTGCCGGATTGCCATCGTGACGAATGCATAGATTGAGAAACACGGTCGCATCAACCTCCCAGGGAATGTGATGCACCGAACCATCCACCATCACGGCATTGATGCCGCTGGGATGTCGCGAGCCAAAGAAACTCGAAGAGCTCGTCAGCGAATGGTCCTTGTCCTTGCGCGGTGGTGTACTGCCGTGACGCACAATGTCGACCTCCCAACCGGTGTTGGCGAACGGCTCGTTGTCGTCGCAGCAATGGCCGTTGACGCTGCCCAGGTCGGTCGGGTGTAATTGCTTTTCGCCGATGAGGACCGTATTCGAAGTGCCATCGGTCACCGAACTCATTTTGATCTGGATCCGATTGGACTCCTCCAGCATTCCGTCCGTGCTGGAGGCACTCGTACTGGAGCCGGTGTTCCCGGCGTAGTCCAGCCGATTGGTGTTCCTGAATAGTCGTGGCGCGCGGCGCGTCGGACAATAGAGGGTGGAAACCGGGGTGGCGTAGACCACCGCGTCACTCGCCTGGTCGACCAGGTTCTGTTGTTCCATATACGGCAAGATGTGATAGGCCCACGTCCAGTAATCACGAATCGTGGAATTACAACAATTGTTATAGTTCCGCGCGGCCCACGGGAATTGTCGATACGAATCGTGATATAGCTGAAATGCTAATCCGAGCTGTTTCACATTGTTCGAACATTGCATCCGTCGCGCCGCTTCGCGCGCAGCTTGAACGGCAGGCAGCAGCAGGGCGACGAGAATGCCAATGATTGCAATCACGACCAGCAATTCGACCAAGGTAAATCCGCGTTTTTGATTCATTTGTTTCGATCATCCACAAGGACGCTTGTTCCGCGCACACGAACGCCCGATGTGCGGCACCTACGACTGGCTCTGCTCTTGAGCCGCAGCACCTTCGACCTGGTCCAGTATCTCTTGCTCTTGCTCAGGGGTCAGCGAAGCCGGCACATTCGGTTCCGCTCCGCCGCCACACCCGACCGTGTAGCCGACGGTAATTACTACGACCACCAAGTAAAAAATCTGTAACATACGTCGCATGGACATTGTCCCAGTCGAGCATCACCATCAAACGAACATCTTCGAACTCACTAGCATAGCGTTCGG